>JBBDHW010000039.1:43444-72921 GCA_040880805.1 Acidimicrobiia bacterium
CGACCTTCTTGACGGCCTTGGCGACCTTCTTCGCGACCTTGGCTGCCTTCTTGGCGGGAGGAGCTTTCTTCCCGGACGGTGCCTTCGCCGGCGCGCGCTTCGCCGACCTGGACGCGAGCTGCTTGGCCGCCAGCTTTGCGGGCACCTTCTTTGCGGGCACCTTCTTTGCGGGCACCTTCTTTGCGGGCACCTTCTTTGCGGGCACCTTCTTTGCCGGCGCCTTCTTTGCCGGCGCCTTCTTGGGCTTCGATTCGGCCTTTGTCATGACATTCCTCGGGGAGCGAGCGCCGGATTGTAGTGCCGGGCGCGCGTGCAGCTGGACACTGTCGGGAGACCGTGTGAGGAGCGGTCGGGACGCCTCGGGAAGCTACGAGTGGCGCGCCGCGCGCGGGCCGCCGGTGTCGTCGACGGCAGTGTCGAGGCGGGCGTCCAGGGTCTCGACGTCGACGCCGCGGAGGCGGAACCGCTTCACGCGTGACTTCCCGCCGGACACGAGCTCGACGGCGGAAGCCTTGATCCCGAAGAGTTCAGCGAGCAGCTCGGCCACCGCCGTGTTGGCGCGGTTCTCGACCGGTGGTGCGGCGACGCGCAGCTTCACGGCGTCGCCGTGGCGCCCGACCACTGTGGTGCGGCCCGCGCTCGGCTGCACGTGCACGTGGAGCACGACCGCATCGCGCTCGATGTCGTAACAACCGTTCCAGCGGGCCATTTGCTGCCTTCGGGTTCGGGGCGTGCCCGTAAAGTACACGGGTGCCGTTCGATCCCGTTCCCGCTTTCGATCCCGTCACCCTCGAGGGAGCGGTGCTCGACCGGTGGCGCGAGGGCGACGTGTTCGCGGAGAGCCTCCGCCGCCGCGAGGGCGCACCCGAGTGGGTGTTCTACGAGGGCCCGCCCACCGCCAACGGACGTCCCGGTATCCACCACGTGTGGGGCCGCATCTTCAAGGACTTCTACCCGCGCTTCCACACGATGCGCGGGCGTCACGTGGCGCGCAAGGCGGGATGGGACTGCCACGGGTTACCGGTCGAGGTCGAGATCGAGAAGGAGCTCGGCTTCACGGACAAGCACCAGATCGAGGACTTCGGGATTGCACGCTTCAACCAACGATGCCGTGAATCCGTGCAGCGCTACGTCGAGGACTGGTCGGCGCTCACGACGCGCATCGGTATGTGGCTCGACACGAAAGACGCCTACTGGACGCTCAGCAACGAGTACATCGAGAGCGTGTGGTGGCTGTTCCGACAGATGTGGGACAACGGCGACATCTACGAGGGCCACAAGGTCGTGCCGTACTGCGGTCGCTGCGGTACCGCGCTCTCGAGTCACGAGCTCGGCCAGCCCGGCGCGTACCAGGACGTCACCGAACCCTCCGTCTACGTCCGCTTCCCGGTGGTCGGTCGCGACTTCGATCTCCTCGTGTGGACCACCACACCGTGGACCCTCATCTCGAACGTCGCCGCCGCGGTCGGTCCCGACGTCGAGTACGTCCGGGTACGCCGCGAAGCGGGCAGCCGCGACCTGGTCCTCGGAGCCGCGCGCGTCGCAGATGTGCTCGGTGACGACGCCGACGTCGTCGGGCCCGTGGCGGTCGACGACCTCGTGGGGCTCCGCTACGAGCGACCGTTCCAGTACCTGCCGCTCGGCACCGACGACGCGGCGCGGGTGGTGGCCGACGAGTTCGTCACCGTCGACGACGGTTCCGGGATCGTGCACCTCGCCCCCGCCTTCGGCGAGATCGACCGCGAGGTCGCCGAGCGCGAAGGCCTCCCGACGCTCAATCCGGTCGGGCCCGCCGCGACGTTCGTCGACACGCCCTATCGCGGGCAGTTCGTGAAAGACGCCGACCCCGCGCTCATCGACGAGCTCGCCCGAGCAGGTCGTTTGTTCAAGGTGGTCGACTCCGCGCACTCCTACCCGCACTGCTGGCGCTGCGACACGCCGCTCATCTACTGGGCGAAACCCACCTGGTTCGCGCGCACGTCCGCGCACAAGCACGAGCTGCTCCGCGAGAACGAGACGATCGGCTGGCATCCCGACCACATCAAGCACGGACGCTTCGGCGACTGGCTCGAGAACAACGTCGACTGGGCGCTCTCGCGCGACCGATTCTGGGGTACACCGCTCCCGATCTGGCGTTGCGACGGGTGCGGCACCGACACGTGCGTCGGCTCCGTCGCCGAACTCGCGAACCTCGCGCGTCGCGATCTCGCCGACCTCGACCTGCACCGCCCCGACGTCGACGACATCGTGATCTCGTGTCCCTCCTGTCACGGGCGTGCATGGCGCGTCGAGTCGGTGCTCGACGCGTGGTTCGACTCGGGCTCGATGCCCGCCGCGCAGTTCCACTACCCGTTCGAGAACAAGGATCAGTTCGAGCGCCACTTCCCCGCCGACTTCATCTGGGAGGGGATCGACCAGACGCGCGGCTGGTTCTACTCGCTCCTCGCGGTGAACACGCTCGTGTTCGGGCGCACGCCCTACCGCAACGTCGTATGCCACGCGCTGGTCATCGACCAGGACGGGCAGAAGATGTCGAAGTCGAAGGGCAACATCCTCGATCCCTGGAGCGTGATCGAGTCACGCGGCGCCGACGCGCTGCGTTGGAACATGCTCTCGTCGGGCTCGCCGTGGACGCCGCGGCGCGTCTTCCCCGAGGGCATCGACGAATCGACGCGGCGCTTCCTCGTCACGCTCTGGGAGACCTACAAGTTCTTCGTGACCTATGCCAACCTCGACGGATGGGAGCCCGACGCTCGAGCCCCCAGTTCGCACGTGCTCGACCGGTGGATCCGGTCGCGGCTGGCCGCAACTGTCGAGGCCGTCACCGATTCGCTCGAAGGATTCGACGCGTTGCGCGCCGCGCAGGCGCTCGACGGTTTCGTCGACGACCTCTCGAACTGGTATGTGCGCCGCTCAAGGCCCCGGTTCTGGAACGCCGACGGCAACGCCGACGCGGCCGCGCACTGCACGCTGCACGAGTGCCTGCTCACCGTGAGTCTGCTCCTCGCGCCGTACTGCCCATTCTTTGCCGACGCCCTGTACGGCAACCTGTCGCGTGCCGAGGAGTCCGTGCATCTCGCCGACTGGCCCGACGCCGATCTCGTCGCACGCGACCTCGACCTCGAGGACGAGATGGCGCGCGCGCGCGCGGTCGTGTCGCTCGGTTTGTCGGCGCGCAACGAATCGAAGCTGAAGGTACGGCAACCACTGCGTCGTGCGCTCGTGCTCGTGCCCGGCGGCCGCGCATTCTCCGAGGCGGTCGCGCACGAGATCGCCGACGCGCTGAACGTGAAGGCGTTGGAACGCGTCACCAGCCTCGAACGACTACTCGACTACGTGGTACTCCCCAACTTCCGGGCGCTCGGGCCGAAGGTCGGCAAGCGCATGCCGCTCGTGAAGGACGCGCTCGGCGCCGCCGACGGTGCAACGGTGCAACGCGCGCTCGATGAGCAGGGTGCCTACGAGCTCGAGCTCAGCGACGGCACCCGCGTCACACTCACCCGCGACGACGTCGAGGTGCGAGCCCGGTCGCACGAGGAGTTCGTGCTTGCCCAAGACGCGGGGTACGCGGTGGCACTCGACACCGCGGTCGACGACGAGCTGAGGGCGGAGGGCATCGCACGCGACCTCATCCGCTTGATCAACGATCGTCGCAAGGAGCTCGACTTCGACATCGCCGACCGTATCCGGGTGCGGGCCACCGCCAGTGGCCGTGTCGAGGCGGCCGCTCACCGTCACCGTGACTGGATCGCGAGTGAGACACTGGCCGTAGAGCTCGAGGTCGAGGGCACCGCGATTGCCGGCCCCGCTCACGCGGTCATCGACGGACTCGCCGTCGAGCTCGAGATCAGGCGGGCCTAGACCTCATTACCGTTCAGGCACGGAGCCGGCTAGCGGCGCCGGCGGAAGTGGCTGCGCCGCTCGTCGACCGGTTCGTCGTCGAAGAACGGGCTCTGCTCCTCGCGGGGCCCGAGCGGCGCGTCGTCGCGCACCGCCTCGCGCAGCGACGCGAAGAACGCGTCGTCGTCGAGGTCGTCGTCGGCCTCGACGGCGGTGGCCTCGATCGGGGTGTCGGCCGCGTACGGCTGGTGCTCCGCGGTGGCGTGCTCCCACGGGGCGGCCGCGTCCACCGGCGGCTCGGACGTGGGCTCGACGTCGGAGAGCCACGACGCCGATGCCTGGGCGCCAGGTGCCTGCGCCGCAGCTGCCGACGCCCCTCCGCGCGCGGGTGCCATGACCGAGGCGCTCGACGGCGCGGCGTCGGCGGGTGGCGGCCACTCGGTCTCGCTCGGTCTCGCCTCGATCACCGACGCCGGCGCGACGCGCGGCTTGGGCGTGCGCTCAGGCACGGGTTCGCGTTCGGGACCCGGTGTGCGTTCGACTTCCCACACGGCCGAGTCGCGCTCGGGTTCGGGCGCGCGCTCGACGCGTTCGGTCGGGGGCTCGACGTCGTGGAGCTTCGGACGCGGCGAGGGCGCTTCGATGGTGTCGCGTCCGAGTCGCTCGAGGTCGGACTCGATCGCAGCGCGCAAGCGGTCTCGGTAGCCCGCTGCGTACAGCTCGAGCGCATCGGCGTCGGTCTCGAGCTGGTCGCGGCGCCTCGCGAGGTCCTGGATCTCGTCCTCGAGTCGACGCCGCTCACCCTCCGCGATACGGCGCGCAGTGGCTTCGGCTTCGCCCACGAGTGCCTGGGCACGCGCCTCCGACTCCTCGATCAGCTGGCGGGCATGCGTCTGGGCCTCGTTGACGGCATCATCGGCCGCGCGCTGCGCGAGCAACAGGGTGCGCTGCAGCATCTCCGCGTCGTCACGGTTCGTCGGCAGCGCGTCGGAATCGCTGGGGGCGCGGCTCTCGAACTCTTGCACCTGGCGCGTGAGGTTCTCGATCGTCGCGGCCGCGCGCTCGAGGAGATCGTCGACCTCGTCACGATTGAAGCCGCGCCACGCTTCCTTGATCTCGCTCCCGCGGAGCTCCTGTGGGGTGACGTCCATGCGAACCATGGTAGCTACGGTCCGCCGCGTGAGCGCGCAATCGGGGCAAGTCTCAACCCGCCGCGACCGCGGACCGCGCGATGACGAGCACGAAGAACACGACGATGAACGACGTGTCGAGCATCCCGGCGGCCGGGATGATCCGCCGAACGGGTCGTAAGACCGGCTCGGTGAGGTCCAGCAGCAGCGAATTGAGCGATGCGAGGAACGTGCCCTGCTGGACCGGGAACCACGAGAGCACGGCGCGAGCGGCCAGGATGATCAGGTAGACGGTGAGGATCCACGCGATGACATCGCGCACGGTCAGGCTTGGTACAGGCCACGCGCCTGCAGCCGCTCCTTCTCCTCCTGGGACACCTCGACGTCGGTGGGGGTGAGCAAGAAGACCTGATCGTTGACCCGGGCCATCTTGCCGCCGACCGCGTAGGCGAGCCCGCTCGAGAAATCGATCAGCCGACGCTGAAGCTCCTTCGGCAGCCCCTGCAGGTTGAGGATCACGGGCTGGTTGGCTTTGAGGCGGTCGCCCACTTCGGGAGCATTGCTGAAGCCGGAAGGCTCGATGACGTGCACGCGCGCCGCGGTGGTGGGTCCGATCGTGCGGACCACCGACGGGCGGGGTGTGACGGGGGGGAGCTCGGGGCCGTAGTCGCGGGTTGCCCGGACCGTGCCTGAGTCGCTACGAGCAGATCGGTCGGAGCCCGCCGGTCGGCGGCCCGCGTCGTCGCCGTTGTCGGAGTCGTCGGCGCCGGCTTGGGGGGCCCGCGAGTCGCGCGCGACGTCCGCATAGTCGCCGTAGGGCTCGTAGTCCCCGCCGTAGTCGAGCTCGTCGTCGTCCTGGAGCCCCAGGTAGACCATCGCCCGCCGCCACATCGAAGCCATGCGCTGTTGCCTCCTCGCCAGGGGAGCCTACCGTCGCCGTTCCGGGGATGCAGGGAGGGGACGATCACCGAAGAGCGCCCGTCCGACCCGCACCATCGTTGCACCTTCCTCCACCGCGACCTCGAAATCGTCGCTCATTCCCATCGACAGTTCACGCAGATCGAGCCGGGTCGCGAGCTCGCGCAACGCCGCGAACCATCGGCGCGGATCGTCCCCGGCGGGCGGCAGCGCCATGAGCCCGTCGACGGCAAGACCCTGCCCGCAGAGCACGTCGACGAGCGCCGGGGCCTGCGCGGGCGCGCACCCGTGCTTCTGGCTCTCCTCGGCGAGGTTCACCTCGACAAGCACCCGTGCTCCCGGTGCGCGGCGCGCGATCTCCGCGCCGAGCGCGTCGCGGTCGACCGAATGCCAGCAGACGACCCAAGGTGCGAGCGCGCGCACTTTGTTGCGCTGGAGCGCCCCGACGAAGTGCCAGCGCGCACCGTCGACGACCGGCGCTTTCTCGAGCAGCTCCTGTGCGCGGTTCTCACCGAGGTCGGCGACTCCGGCCGCCACCACCGCGCGCACGCGCTCGGGATCGACGGTCTTGGTCGCGGCGACGAGCGTGACCTCCGCCGGATCGCGACCCGCGCGCGCCGCGGCAGCATCGATCCGCGCGCGCACTGCCGCCACGGCCTCTTCGACGTTCATCGCTCGCGCACCACGAGCATCGCCTGACGGCCGGTGTCGCCGTCACGGCGGTACGAGAAGTAGTCGGGCGAGCTCGCGGTGCAGACGCCGACGTCGTCGAGCGCGTCGACGCCGGCGTTGCGCAGCGCGATGCGCACCGCGGCCGGGATGTCGAGCGCGGGCCTGTCCGCCTCGGTGAGCGCGGCGATCTCGACGCCGAATCGCGTGACGAGGCGCTCGAGCAGCCCGGGGCCGAACTCGTAGCGCCCCGGATGGATACACGGACCGAGCACGGCGCGCAGCGGACCCGGCGCGACCGCACGCACTGCGTTGGCGGCCCGCTCCACCACTCCGGCCTCCAAGCCCGCCCAACCGACGTGGACGGCCGCGACCGCGCCGTCGCCGACGATCGCCAGCGGGGCGCAGTCGGCGGTGAGGATCACGAGCGGCAGCCCGATGGCCGTCGTGACCGAAGCATCGGCGTCCGGCTCGGTGCCCGAACGGAAAGCCGGCTCGGTGCCCGAACGGAAAGCCGGCTCGGTGCCCGAACGGAAAGCCGGCTCGGTGCCCGAACCGGGCGGCGCGTCGAAACGCACGACGCCATTGCCGTGGACCTGGTGGACGCATGCCCACTGGTCGGGACGACCCATCCCGGCGCGGGCGGCAGCGAGGGCGCGGTTCTCGGCGACCGCGTCGGGCTCGTCGCCCACGTGGTAAGCGAGGTTCGCCGACTCATAGGGACCGCGGGACACGCCACCGTGGCGGTCGGTGAAGACCACCATCGCGGTGCCGAGGGTCCGGACGATCAATCGGCGCTCCTGACTACTCGCTCGTCGCTGCGGCAGACCCCGAGTCGGGATGCTCGCTCGCTTTAGCGGAGGAATTCGGGCACGTCGAAGTCGTCGTCGGCTTCGTCGGTGTCGATGCTCGCCCCGACCGAGAAGTCGATCCCGTCGTCGTCGAGATCGAGGTCGTCGTCGAGGCCGAGCGACGCGAGCCGCGTGGGACGGCGCTCGCCGTCGTAGCGGTCGAAGCCGGCTGCGATCACGGTGATCCGCACCTCGTCGCCGAGGCCGTCGTCGATGACAGCACCGAAGATGATGTTCGCGTCGGCGTGCGCGGCCTTGGCGACGATCTCGGCGGCCTCGTTCACCTCGAACAGGCCGAGGTCGGAAGGACCCGACACGTTGAGGAGCATCCCACGTGCCCCCTCGACGCTCGCCTCGAGCATCGGGCTCGAGATCGCGGCCCGGGCTGCGTTGACCGCACGCCCCTCACCGGACGCGTATCCGATGCCCATGAGCGCACTGCCCGCGTTGCTCATGACCATGCGGACGTCGGCGAAGTCGACGTTGATGAGGCCCGGCGTGTTGATCAGGTCGGTGATGCCCTGCACACCCTGGAGGAGCACCTCGTCACACGTCTTGAACGCGTTGAGGATCGAGGTCTTCTCGTCGGACACGGTGAGGAGCCGGTCGTTCGGGATGACGATGAGCGTGTCGACCTTCTCGCGCATCTTCTGGATGCCGTTCTCGGCCTGGACCGCCCGCCGGCGCCCCTCGAACCCGAAGGGGCGCGTGCAGATGCCGATGGTGAGCGCGCCGGCGGCCTTCGCCATCTCGGCCACCACCGGGCCGCCGCCGGTTCCCGTCCCGCCACCCTCGCCGAGGGTGATGAACACCATGTCGGCGCCCTTCAGCACCTCTTCGATCTCGTCGCGGTGGTCCTCGGCGGCCTGGCGGCCGATCTCCGGATCGGACCCTGCGCCCAGCCCGCGGGTGATCTCACGCCCGATGTCGAGCTTCACGTCGGCGTCGCTCCCGAGGAGCGACTGTGCGTCGGTGTTCACGCCGATGAACTCGACACCCTTGAGACCGGCGTCGATCATCCGGTTGACGGCATTGCAACCGCCTCCGCCGACACCCACCACCTTGATCAGCGCGAGATAGTTCTGCGGCTCGCCCAACATGTCGTTCTCTCCAAAGCGCTCGATACCCGGCACCACAACGGAAACCGGCACCGCAACCCATTAACTCTCACCCTCAGGTCAAGGTTGAGAGTTATGTCAAGCTGTGGTGATGGTTCAGACTTTACTCCTGCCACATTCGAGGGTCAACTACCTCACGCGTATCAACGACTCCACGCGACGATCGAACCGAGCCGATCAGACTGGCGGACCCGCGACCGGGTTCGACGGGACGGTGACGTCGATGTACCCGACCGTCTGGCCGTCGAGCGCGGTGAGCACCGCGATCGCAGATCGGATCTTCGTGTTCACGTGCGTGGGCTCCCCCAGCCGAATCTCTGGGCCCGACACGAGGCCGAGCACCACGCCGCCCGGCGTGAGCATCACCGTGCGCGTACCCGCCCGTGCGAGTACCCCGAGCCTGCCCGCGACCTCGGCGCCGACGGCCGGAGTGATGGTCGCGCCGACCGGCGGGACGCGCTTCGGGGAGACGATCTGCGGCAGACCCGTCGGTGGTTCGCTCACACGCTCCAGCACACGGCCCGTGCCGTCGACGAGCACGGGACTGCTCCCGGTGTCGACCCACCCGGCCGGGCTGCGCTCGGTAACGACGACCGTCACCGTCCCCGGCCACTCGCGCTCGACCCGCGCGTCGCGAATCCACGGGAGTGCAGCGATCCGCTGCGCGGCTGCGCCACCGTCGATCCACACCATCGCGTCGCCACGGTGAACACCGGCCGCGGTCTGCACCTGCGCGGCGGTGGTACGGACGGTCCCCTTCACCCCGACGCGGTCCACGTCGAACAGCGGGGAGGCGACGACTGCATACGCGGCGCCGAGGACGACCAGGGCGCCGGCGACACTGAGAACGATCCGAAGCCGGTGGCGACCCTCGGCGCGCCTGGCGGCGATCCACCGCTCGCGCACCCGCGGATCGACGGGCCGGGTGCTCACAGCGCGTCCTCGAAGCCGACCATCCGCAGCTCGGTCTCGAGCATCACGCCCGTCGACGCGTGCACCCGCCGTCGCACCTCTTGCACCAGGCGGTGCACGTCGTCGGCGCTCGCGCCGGGCTCGGCCTGGAAGAAATTGGCGTGCTTGGGCGAGACCACGGCACCACCCACGCGCAGCCCTTTGAGCCCGGCCTCGTCGATGATGCGGCCGGCGGAATCCCCCGGCGGGTTCCGGAACACCGAGCCCGCGTTGGCCCCACCCGGCTGGTGCTCGCGCCGCCAGCGCACGATCTCCGCGATGGTCGCCTCGCAGTCGGTGGCGGAAGCCGCCTCGACGTGGAAGTCGGCCCCGGTGACGACCTCGACGGGGCCGAGGGCGGAACGGCGGTAACCGAGGTCGAGCTCGGGAGCGGTCCGGACCACCTCCTGGCCCGCGCCTTCGCCCGCGCGGGCGAGGTCGACCACCCGGGCGCGTACCAGCACGTCGGCGGTGTCGCGACCGTGACCGCCCGCGTTCATGCGCACCGCGCCACCGACGCTGCCGGGGATGCCCACGAAGAACTCGAGGCCTCCCCGCCCCGCGGCTGCGGTGCGCCGAGCGAGCACGGGGAGCGGAACTGCCCCACCGGCGCTCACGATGTCGGGCGCGGCGTCCCCTCCACCCGCGTGCAGGTCGACGTCCTCGAAGGTGCCGACCAGCACGACCGCGAGCCCGTCGAACCCGCGGTCGGCCACGAGCAGGTTCGATCCTCGCCCCACCAGGAGCAGCGGGGGCGCGTGCTCGCGCACGACCTGCGCGACCGCCGCCAGCGCGTCGAGTGATCCGGCCCGAACGAGGACCGCCACCGGTCCGCCGAGGTGATAGGTGGTGAGCGCGGCGAGTGGCGCGTCACGCTCCACTGCGCCCGGCAGCGCGCGCTTCAGCTCGTGCGCGATCACCTCGCTCGTGGTCACCTTGCTCATCCCCCGGGGCTCATCAGTCGGGGCTCATCAGTCGGGGCTCAGCCACTCGTCGGGCACGGTCGTGAGATCGCCGGCACCGAGCGTCAGCACGACGTCGCCCGATCGGGCGAGCTTCGGGACGTGCTCGACGAGGTCGGACCGCCGGGGAAGATAGACCACAGGCTGGTCGGGATGCGCGTCGAGTACCGCGTGGAGGATCAGCCGGCCCGACACCCCGGGTTGCGGGGTCTCGTTGAACCCGTAGACGTCGGTGAGCACGACCGTATCGGCACCGACAAACGCATCGCCGAAGTCGCGCCACAATGCCGCGGTCCGCGTGTAGCGATGCGGCTGGAACACGACGATCACGTGCTCCCAGTTGCCTTCGCGCGCCGCGTCGATCATGTGCGCGACCTCGCCGGGAATGTGCGCGTAGTCGTCGACGAACGTGACGCCGTCGCGTTCCCCGCGGAACTCGAACCGGCGCGCCACTCCGCCGAAGCCTCCCAACGCCCCCCTCACCGCCTCGAAGGGCACACCGATCTCCGTCGCCATCGCGGCCGCGGCCGCGGCGTTCTTCGCGTTGTGGCGGCCCGGCACCGGGAGCTCGACGACACCGAGCGGTTGTTCGCGCCGCGCGAGCACGAACTGCGAGCCGCTGCGATTCCCCGCGTAGTCGCGGATCTGGTAGTCGGCGTCGTCGGCGAACCCGAACGTGACGACCTCACCTCGCCGTTGGCTCGCAAGGCCGGCGGCGACGGTATCGTCGGCGGACACGACCCGCGGCCCCGGGACCTTGTCGAGGAAGTGCTCGAACCCGGCGACGAGCGTGGGGAAGTCGCCCCAATGCGTGAGGTGATCGGGTTCGACGTTGGTCACGATCGCGGCCTCAGATGCGAACTCGAGGAACGTCCCGTCGCTCTCGTCGGCCTCGGCGACGAGCCACTCGCCGTCGTCCCACGACGCGTTCGTGCCGACCTCGTTGAGCTCGCCGCCGATGAGGAAGCTCGGGTGCCAGTCGGCTTCGCGCAGGATCAGCGCGAGCATCGAGGAAGTCGTGGTCTTGCCGTGGCTCCCCGCGACCGCGACCGTGCGTCGCATCGCCGCGATCGCACGTTGCGTGTCGGCGCGGCTGAAGACGGGCACACCGAGCTCGTTTGCGCGCCGAACCTCCGGATTCGACGGCGCGATCGCGGTGGACGCGATGACGGCATCGACGTCGTCGGAAACGTTGGCGGCATCGTGACCGACGCGCGCGTCGACGCCGAGTGCACGCAAGCGCTCGAGCGTTCGCGAGTCGCGCAGGTCGGAGCCGCTGACCTGGTGCCCCATGCGCACGAGCACGGCCGCGAACGCGCTCATGATGCTGCCGCCGAGGCCCACGATGTGCACGGTGCGCGGTACGCGGAGGTCGAGGTCGTGCTCAGCGGCCACGAGCCACCTCCTCGACCAGATCGGCGAAGCGCGCGGTGGCGTCAGTGCGGCCGAGCGCTCGCGCAGCCTCGCCCATCGCGCGCAATCGCGGCGGGTCGGCGAGCATTGCCTCGAGCTCTGAACGGAGGCGCGCGCCGTCGAGCTCCGAGTCGGGAACCATCACCCCTGCACCCGCCCTTGCGAACACCTCGGCGTTGCGCGTCTGGTGGTCCCCCGGCGCGCCCGGCAGCGGTACCAGGATCGACGGCATACCCACGGCCGCGAGCTCGGCGGTCATGCCACCGGAGCGGCAGACGAGGACCGTTGCGTTCGCGTACAGCATCTCCATGTGGTCCTCGTAGCGGATGAGCCGGTAGTCGAGCGTGTCGCCGCGCGCGCGCAACCGTGTGAGCCGTTCCCGACACTCTTCGTAGCCGCGGGCGCCCGTGACGTGGTGGATCACGACGTCGTTCCGCATGCGCCAGAGGTCGTACAGCGCGAGCGTGGCCAGGTTGATCCGTTGCGCACCGAGGCTCCCCCCGACGACCGCGACCACGGGCGGCGCCACCGGCGCCCGCTGCACGCGGACGATTTCGGGCCGGATCGGGTTGCCGGTGACCACCGCACCGCGCAGCGGCGTTCCAGGAAGCGAGACCGCGGGCCGCGCCCCGAGACGAACCGCGACGCGGTTGGCCAGCCCTGGGTGCGCATCGGCTTCGTGGACAACCGCGGGTATTCGGTGCAGCCGCCCGGCGACCAAGGCCGGGAGCGACGCGTAGCCGCCGACCCCCACCACGACCGCCGGCCGGGTCCGTCGCACGATTCCCCCCGCGTGGACGAAGGCGACGAGAGTGTCCCACGTGGTGCGAAAGTTGCGCCGGAGCGCGTCGAGCGTGCGCGCACGATCGAGCCCCCTCCCTGGGAGCACGTCGATTGCGTATCCCGCTCCGGGTACCGCGGTGACCTCGAGACCGCGCTGCGCGCCGACGAAGCGGATCGACTCTCGGGGATGACCGCGTGCGACGAGCTCGTCGGCAAGCGCGAGCGCCGGGTACACGTGACCGCCGGTACCCCCTCCCGTGATGATCGCGAAGGTCGCGCTCACCGTGGGCGGACGGCGGGTCGGATCTGCCGCGCGACATTCGCAAGGATCCCTGCCGAGAACATGGTGGTGACCAGCGCGGTGCCACCGAACGACACGAACGGCAGCGGGATACCCGTGATCGGGAGCAGCCCGACAACCGCGCCGATGTTGATGACCGCTTGCCCGACGATCCCCATCGTGATGCCGGCGGCGAGAAGTGCGCCGAACCGGTCGGGTGCGCGTAGCGCGACCCGGATGCCGAGGGTCGCGAAGGCGATGAACAGCGCGATCACGAGCAGACTGCCGAGCAGCCCGAGCTCCTCGCCGATGATCGCAAAGATAAAGTCGGTGTGGGCGTTCGGCAGGAAGTTCCACTTGGCACGGCCGGCGCCGAGACCGACACCGGTGAGTCCGCCGCTGCCGATCGCGATGAGCGACTGCGAGATCTGATACCCCGCGTTGGACTGGTCGGCGAACGGGTGCAGGAACGTGAGCAGCCGGGCCCGCCGGTACGGTTCGGCGATGACGAGGAGCGTGACCGTGCAGACGCCGACGAGCGCGATCGCCGCGAGGTGCTTCGGACGCGTGCCTGCGGCCACGAGAATAGTGCCGACGATCAACGCCAGCACGAGCGCGGACCCGAGGTCGGGCTCGCGCATCACCAGGAAGCCGAACCCGACGAGTACCACCAGGACGGGCCTCACGACGCGCCGCCAGTCGCCGATGTCGCGCGCGCGCCGGCTCGCGAGGTCGGCCGCGTAGAGGAGCAGGGCGAGCTTGGCGAGCTCGGTTGGCTGGAACCGGAACATGTCGGCCCCGACCCACCGACGCGAACCGGCGACATGTACCCCGATGCCGGGTATCAGCACTGCGACGAGCAGCACGCCGCTGATGATCAGCAATGGGCGTACGAAGCGACGCAACGCGTGGTAGTCGAAGCGAATCGCGATCACGAACGCCACGATCCCGACGAACGTCCACAGGAGCTGGCGGAGGAAGAAGTACCAGGGTGACCCGTAGTCGGTGAGCGACGCGACCGAGGATGCCGAGAGCACCATCACGACTCCGACGAGGTTCAACACCGCCACCGTGGTCGCGAGGAGCGTCGCGGTGGACGACGTGCGCGTGGTCGACCGGGCGGCTGTCTTGGTGACGCGCGCGGTGCTCTTCGAACTCGTGCGCACGGCCGAGCGCGCCCGCGTTCGCCATTTGGCACGAGTCCGTAGCCGGGGGGCGACGACCGTGCTCATCCTGCTTCTCTTGCAAGAAGTCCCACCTCGTGGGCGAAGTCGTCACCACGCGCGGCGTAGCTCTCGTACCAGTCGAGCGACGCGCACCCGGGTGAGAGCAGCACCGTGTCGCCCACCTGTGCGTGCGCCGCAGCCGTGCGGACCGCGTCGTGCATCGAGCTCGCGTGCTCCACAGGGGCCAGACCGTCGAACACCGCCTCGACGGTGTCGGCCGCCTCGCCGATGGCCACCACCGCTCGGAGCTTGAACGCGAATTGGCTGAGCGCGCCGAGATCGCGCGATCGGTCGCGGCCGCCGGCGATCAGGACGACGTGCTCGAATCCCGCGAGCGCGCTCGCTGCCGCGTGCCCGTTCGTCGCTTTCGAGTCGTCGACGTAGTGCACGCCGCCCACGTCGGCGACGAGCTGCACACGATGCGGGAGGCCCGTCCACGTTGCGAGCGTCCGCGCCACCGCGCCGACGTTCGCACCTGCGTGGAGCGAGGCGGCGGCAGCAGCAAGCTTGTTGTCCACGTCGTGTGGGGCGCGCGACGCGCGTACCGGCGCCAGCACGCCCTCGGGCCCGACGAGCGCACCGTCGCGCACGCCGTACCCACCCGGACTGGGTTCACCCCGCGTGTACGTGACGACCCGCGCCGCTGCCGACCGGGCGAGGTGCGACGCGATGGCATCGTCCGCGTTCACGACCAAGACGTCGTCGGGGCGCTGGTGCGCGAACACGCGGGCCTTCGCGGCTGCGTAGGCGTCGACGGTGTCGTGCCAGTCCATGTGATCCTGCGCGACGTTGAGCAGGACCGCGACGTCGGGCGCGAATGCCTCGGTCGTGAACTCGAGCTGGAAGGTGGACACCTCGGCGACGACGACGTCGGCATCGTCATCGGTGGCATCGATGATCGGACGGCCGATATTGCCGACCGCCGTGCTCTGGAGCCCCGACTCCGCGCACATAGCCGCGATCATCGTGGTGACGGTTGACTTGCCGTTGGTCCCGGTCACCGCGACCAGACACGGTGGCGGGATGCGCGCGCGCAGCCGCTCGACTGCCACGTCGACCTCGGACCGCACCGGAACACCCGCCGCGACCGCCGCCACGATCGCGGGGTGGTCGGGACGCACGCCGGGACTGGGGATCACGAGGTCGACCTGGGCCACGCGCGCCGTCATCACCTCCAAATCGGGAAGCTCGAGCAGCTCCGCGCCGGCGGCGACTGCGCGTTCTACGCGCTCGCGGTACTGCGCGCCGCCGGGTTGGTCTTCCACGACGACGACCTCATGGTGGGCGCCGATCGCCCACTGCACCACTGCGTCGCCCGTGCTTCCGAGCCCGATCACCAACACCCGCATCAGTCGATCGCCCCCGGGATGTTGATGAAGTCGGCATAGAAGATGCCGAGCGCGACGGCGACCAGCAGCGCGGTGAAGAGCCAGAACCGCACGATCACGGTGAACTCGGGCCACCCGCCCACCTCGAAGTGATGGTGAATCGGCGCCATCCGCAACACACGCCGGTGGAAGATCCGGAACGAGATCACCTGCGCGATCACGCTCAGCGTCTCGACTACATAGAGGCCGCCGAGGATGGGGAGCAGGAGGATCGTGTGGGTGAGCAGCGCGAGGCCGCCCATGGCCGCGCCGAGCGCGAGCGAGCCGACGTCGCCCATGATCACCTTCGCGGGCGCCGCGTTCCACCAGAGGAAGCCCGCGCACGCGCCGAAGAGCGCAGCCGAGATCACCGCGAGGTCGAGCGACGCGGCGGGGAGCACGTGGTAGATGTTCTGATGGCGGAACTGCCAGAACGTGATGATCACGAACGCGGCGAACACCATCGCCGCCGATCCGGCCGCGAGACCGTCGACGCCGTCGGCGAAGTTCACGCCGTTCGTGCTGCTGTAGATCACGGCGACAGCGAGCACGAACCACAGCCCTGAACCCATGTCCAGGTCGAGCGATCGGGTAAACGACAGGTGGGTCGACACGCTGAGGTACTGGAGCGCGAGCAGCGCGAAGCCGCCCGCAACGACGAGTTGGCCCGCCGTCTTTTCGCGCTTGCGCAGCCCCAGGTTGCGCGCCTTCCGGACGCCCAGGTAGTCGTCGACGAACCCGACGACCGCCATGCCGACGATCAACGCCATCAGTGTGATGCCGGCCCGCGCGAACCGGAGCTGCTCGGTGCGGATGTGCGCGACGAGATACGCGACGAGCACCGCGCCGACGATCGCGATGCCACCCATCGTGGGTGTGCCCGCCTTGTGCACGTGCGGGTGCGCGAAGGGGCCGTCGTCACGGATCTGCTGACCGATGTTGTTCCGCTCCAGGATCCGGATCAACAAGGGGGTGCCCAGGATGGTCAGCACGAACGCGACGGCCATGCCGACGAGCATCGCGATCATGTCGCCGCCGCCCTTCTGGTGAGGCCGCGCACGACGAGCTCGAGCCCGACGGCACGGCTGCCCTTGACGAGGACCGCGTCGGTGGCGCCCACGCGTTCGTGCAACTCCTCGAGTGCGGTCGCGGCGTCGGGCGTCTCGATCACGTCGACGAGCCCGCGCTCGCGCGCCGCGGTCGCGAGCGTCGTCGCGCCGGTTCCCACGACAACCAGGAGGTCGACGGACTCCTCGGCTGCGAGGCGACCCAGCTGCGCGTGCTCGTCGTTGCTCTGCGCACCGAGCTCGCGCATCTCTCCGAGGACGGCGACGCGCTTCCCCGCCACACGCATGCTCGCCAGGGCGCGCAGCGCAGCCGCCATCGACGCCGGGTTGGCGTTGTACGCGTCGTCGAGGACGATCACGCCCGATGCGGTCCGGAGCAGCTTCAGGCGGCCATCGACCGGCTCGACTCGGGCGAGACCGGCGGCGAGCAAGTCGAACGGCACGTGGTTCGCGAGCGCGACCCCAGCCGCGAGCGTCGCGTTCACGACCTGGTGCGCACCGCGGAGCGACAGGCACACGCGACCCGATCCCCACGGGGACTCGAGGGTGAACGAGGGCCGGAGCTCGTCGTCGAGCGCGACGGAGTGGGCCCGGACGTCGGCGTCGGTGCCAGTGTCGGTGCCAGTGTTGGAGCCGGTGTTGGAGCCGGTCTTGGAGCCGGTGTTCACCGCGACGCGCAGGACCTGCGCCTGTGTCCGCGCCGCGAGCTCCGGAGTGGCAGCGTCGTCGGCGTCGAGCACCGCGAGACCATCCGGCGGCAGCGCTTCGAGCAACGCGCCCTTCTCGCGCGTAATACCGGTGCGACCACCCAGGAGGTCGGCGTGCGCGAGGCCGACGTTGGTCACCACCGCGATCGTCGGGTGCGAGATCGCGCACAGCGCGGCGATGTCGCCCGGTACCCGCGCTCCCATCTCGAGCACGAGCGCCTCGGTATCGGGTGGTGCACCCAAAAGCGTGATCGGCAGACCGATCTCCGCGTTGAAGCTCCCGGGCGTCGCGTGCACGCGGAACCGCTGACGCAGCGAGGCCGCCACGAGATCCTTCGTACTCGTCTTCCCGGTGGAGCCCGTGATGCCGACAACGATCGCGTCGGGAAGCTGCGCGCGCGCCCAGTTGCCGAGCGAGGCCAGGGCAGCGAACGTATCGGGCACGTGCACGATCGCGGCAGAGCCGGGAGCCGGGTCGACCGAGACCGGCCGGGTCACGACGGCCACGGTCGCGCCGCGCGCAAACGCGTCCGCGACGAAGTCGTGGCCGTCGCGAACGGCTCTGAGCGCGACGAAGCACGCGCCCGGTTCGAGGGTACGGGAGTCGTTCGCGAGCGACGACGCACGCGCGTGGGGGTCGCCGTCGATCACCGAGCCCCCCGTCACGATCGCGATCGAGTCGGCGGTCAGCTCCATCCGAGTGCTCCGAGCTCCTCGCGCGCGACGACGCGGTCGTCGAACGGGAGCGTGCGATCGGCGATCGTCTGGCCCGTCTCCGGGCCCTTACCCGCGATCACAACCACGTCGCCCGGGCGCGCCGCGTAGAACGCGTCACGGATCGCGGCGCGCCGATCGAGCTCGACGACGATCGTTGCCTCGCCCTCGCGCAGCCCGGGGAGCACCGCGTCGGCAATCGCCTGCGGATCCTCCGACCGCGGGTTGTCCGACGTGAGCACCGCGAAGTCGGCGCCGCGCCCCGCGGCCACACCCATGAGCCGGCGCTTCGACGGGTCGCGGTCGCCACCGCAGCCGAAGACGACGACGACCCGCCGCGCGGTCGACGCGGACGTGCCGATGGGTGTGTGCGCGAGCGCGCGTGCCGCGTGCAGCACCGCGTCGAGCTCACCGGGCGCATGCGCGTAGTCGACGAGCACCGCGAAGGGCTGACCCGCGTCGACCCGCTCCGCCCGGCCCTTGACCACGGCCGACCCGATACCGGCCGCGACCGCTTCGAGGCCGAAACCGACCCCGAGCGCAGTGGCAGCCGCCCCGAGCGCGTTGGCGGCGTTGAAGCGACCGATGAGCGGCGAGTCGGCGCGGGTGTCGGTACCGGTTCGGCGATCGACGATCGTGAACGTGGCACCCCGATCACCGAGCACGACATCGGCCGCGCCAACGTCGGCCGTCGCGTCGTCGAGCGCATACGTCCACACATCGATCCCGAGGCTCGCGGCTCGATCGCGTACCCGCGCCCCGTACGGATCGTCGACGTTGGTCGCGACGAGACCGACTCGCTTGGGGTCGAAGAGCTCGAGCTTCGCCTCGAAGTACGCGTCCATCGAGCCGTGGTCGTCGAGATGCTCGTGGCTGAGGTTGGTGAAGCACGCGGCGGCAAACCACGTGGCGTCGACGCGCCCGCAGTCGAGCGCGCGCGACGTGACCTCCATCGCGACTGTCTGCACACCGTCATCGCGCATCAGCGCGAGGAGATATTGCAGCTGGTCAGCCTGGGGCATGTTCGTGCCGCCCCACTTCTCGACCTCGAGCGCGCCGCCGTCGACGAACACGCCGTCGTTGCCGATGAGACCGGTGTGCTCACCGGCGGAGCGCGCGATCGACTCGAGCAGCGTTGCTGTGGTGCTCTTGCCCGCGGTACCCGTGACGCCCAGGCAGCGCACCGTGCGAGACGGCTCGCCGTACAGGCGCGCCGCCGCGGGCCCGAGCACCTTGGGCACGCTCCGCACCCGCGCCTGAGGGACGGCGAGCGGGAGCGCGCGCTCGACAAGGAGCGCGACGGCGCCGTCGGCCACCGCCTGCGCCGCGTGGTCGTGACCGTCGAACCGCGCTCCGGGCCGACAGGCGAAGCACGTGCCGGGGCGCACGCGCCGGCTGTCCTCGGTGATGAAGCCGACCTCGACGTCGGCGTCGTTCACCCGTTCCGCGACGTCGAGACCGGCGAGCAGCTCGTGCCACCGCACGCGTGCGCGTCCTCTCGGCTCTTCATCCATCGGACACCTGTCAGGGTACCGGGCGTCAGCCACCAGCGCAGCCGCGCTCATGGCGCCGGCGGGACGCGCTCCGCGCCCAGCGCCTGCTGCATGATCTGTGCGAACGCCGGCGCGGCGACCCCGCCACCGAAGTAGTTGCCGATGGGCTCGTCGAGCACCACGATTGCCGCGAGGCGCGGCGAGTTCGCGGGCGCGAACCCGACGAACGACGCGACGTAGCGGTACGGCGGGTGCTCGTAGGGAGGCTTGCGGGCGGTTCCGGTCTTGCCCGCGACCCGATAACCGGTGACCTGGGCGTTGACACCGGTGCCTCCTTCCACCACCAACTCGAGCATCCCCGTCAGCGCCGACGCCGTCGTCGGCGAGATCACGCGGTGCGGTGCCAGCAACGGGAGCTCGTGAACTTCGCCGTCGGCCTCGACGGTCGCCTCGACCAGCCGCGGCGAGCGCGACATGCCGCCGTTCGCGATCGTCATGTACACGTCGAGCATCTGGATCGCGCTGACGGCGATGCCGTTGCCGATCGGCATCGAGCCCATGCTCGTGTCGTTGTACTGATCGAGCGGGAGCAGTTGGTAGTTGGCCTCGCCCGGGAAGCCGAGCGCGGTCGCCTGACCGAACCCGAACGCGCGTAGGTAGTGATCGAAGCGTTCCTTGCCGAGCATGCTCGCGATCTTGATCGTGCCGACGTTCGAAGAGTGTTCCAAGATCTCCGCAACGGTCATCGTCGACGGGTGGCTGTCGACGTCGGAATAAGTCGTGCCGCCGACCACGACCTGGCCGCCGATGCCCTCGAGCACAGTGTCCGGCGTCACGAGGCCTTCCTCGATGGCGCCCGCCATCGTGATGACCTTGTTCGTCGACCCCGGCTCGTACACGATCGTCGCCGGCCGGTTCTGCTCGTTGGCCGGCGTGGGGCCGGCGGGACGGTCGTCGCTCGCGCCGTCGACCGTGGCCATCGCGAGGATGTCCCCCGTCAACACGTCGGCGACGATCGCCAGGCCGCCCTTCGCGTGCGCGTCCTCGACCTGCTGCGTGAGCACGTGCTCGGTGTTCGCCTGCACCGACTGATCGATCGTGAGGACGATGTCCTTCCCGCGCTCCGCCGGCTTCAGGATCCTCCCGCCACCAGGGATGTCGTTGCCCTGCGGATCACGCTCGACTCGCGCCTCGCCGGGGTAGCCGCGTATCGTCTTCTCGTACTGCGCCTCGAGGCCGCCGAGCCCGTAGTTGTCGGTGCCGACGAAGCCCAGCACGGGTGCGGCGAGGAGGCCCGACGGGTAGAAGCGCTTCGACTCCGGAACGTAGGAGAGACCCGTGAGGTGCAGCGCTTTGACTCGAGCGACCGTCGCGTCGTCCACCTTGCGCGCGACGTAGGCGAAACGGCTGTTCCCGTCGGAGAGCCGGGCCTGGAGCGCTTGCGCGTCGACGACGACGACCGGCGCGAGCTTCGAGGCGTAGTTCCCGGGCTGGCGAATGACGGACGGATCGGCGACGATCGTCGTCTGCGGCACCGACAGCGCGAGGTCCACTCCGTTGCGGTCGAAGATGCTGCCGCGCTCTGCTGCGAGCGTGACCGTTCGCACCCGCTGGCCGACGCCGAGCGAACGGAGATGCGTCTGATCGCGCGCCTGGAGCTCGACGAGCCGGGCGCCGATACCCACGAAGGCGAGCGTCATCACCGCCAGGAGAATCGTGAGGCGAAGCCGGATCGGCGGGAGCGGCGTACCCCGCCGGGATCGGGTCACGGCTCGTCACCGAGGTGCGGCTTCACCTTCTTCCAGTCGCCGAGCGTCGTCGCGGTCTCGTCCCCTTGGGAGGGCAGTGCGGGCGCGCCGGGGACCTCGAGGTACCTGGGCGGATCAGCAGGCATCACGAGACCGAGCCGCTGCGCCTCCTGGATGATTCGCTGCGGCGACGCGAGCGTGGACGTCTGCAGCCGCCGCTGCTCGTACTCGCGCCGTGCGACGCTCATCTCGCGACCGAGGCGATCGAGCTCGAGCTGACCCTGGGCAAGCGCGACGTGGAACACCACCGCGCTGACGAGCGTGAAGATCGTAGCGAGCACGATGAACACACTGACTCGCCCCGTGTTCTCGCGTCGCGCGACGCGCAGGCGCGGACGAGTTGTGGTCGGCGCCGCAGTTCGGGCGCGCGGGAACGCGGGGACCGCCTGGGTCATCCGAGCCGCTCGACCGCGCGGAGCCGCGCGCTCGCGGCGCGCGCGTTCTCTTCGAGTTCGGCCTCCGTCGGACGCAGCGGACGGCGCGTCAGCAACCGTACGAGCGGGCTGCGCGGCCGGCGCGGTAAGCCTCGCGGCGCGCCGGGCTCTTCAGTACGCGACCAGTCGACGAAGCGCTCTTTCACGATGCGATCCTCGAGCGAGTGGTACGCGAGTACGAGCAACCGGCCTTCGGGCGCGAGCAGGTGCACCGACTCGTCCAGCCCTGCGGCGAGGTTGGGCAGTTCGTGGTTCACTTCCATGCGGATGGCCTGGAAGGTGCGGCGCGCCGGGTGACCACCGCGACGGCGAGCGGCTGCGGGGATCCCGGCCTTCACCGCCTCGACGAGATCGCCGGACGTGTGCAACGGCCGTGCGGCGACGACCTTCGCTGCAATCCTGCGCGCGTAGCGCTCTTCGCCGTTGCGCGCGATGAGGGCAGCGAGGTCTACCTCCGAGTACTCGTTCACGACGTCCGCGGCGGTCAGCGTCTGTGAGCTGTCCATCCGCATGTCGAGCGGCGCGTCCTCGGCCCAGTACGAGAACCCGCGCACGCGCGAGTCGAGCTGAGCACTGCTGACCCCCAGGTCGAACAGGATCCCCACGATTCCCTCGCTTCTCTCGCTCCCCACGATGTCGGCGACTCCCTCGAAGCCGCCCTGCACTATCCGTACCCGTGCCCCGAAGGGTTCGAGCGCCGCGCCGGCCGCCGCGACTGCAGCCGGATCCCGGTCGATGCCGAGGAGACGGACGTCGGGCCGGGCCCGCAGGATCGCTGCCGCGTGCCCGCCTCCACCGACGGTTCCGTCGACGACCAACCCGGTGGGTACCGCGCCGAGAAGGTCCACGACTTCTGCCGACATGACCGGCCGATGGGCGAAGGGGCGGTGCTCGAACGTCTGCTCTCCCCCGTCGCTCTACGGGCGCCCTCGGCTCCCCGGACCGCCACCAGCCCCCCGGGTGCACCGACGAAAGCGAAGCGGGCGGAAGGGGCGCTTTGCGCCGCATCACCCGGAGGGCTGGTGGCGGGCCCGAAAGGACTCGCCTGTCAAGGGGCTGGGTTAGATCCCGAATTCCGGCAGGTCGTCGGAATCGGTCAGTGCCTGTGCACCCACTCGGTCGAGCTCGAGCCACCGGTCTCGGTCCCAGATCTCGATCCGGGAGAACACACCCGCGACGACCACCTCGCGGCTGAGACCGGCGTATTCACGCAGGTTCTGCGGAAGTGCGACCCGACCCTGCTTGTCGGGCTTGACTTCTTGCGCGCCGCTGAAGAAGACGCGGGCGGCGTTGAGCTCCTTCGCACCTCGCTTCGACTGGTCGCGCACCTGGCTCGCCACCTCTTCAAAATCCTCCTGCGTGAACACCGAGAGACAACCCCCTCGGCCCTTGGTGACGTAGGCCCCCTCGGCGAGCTGGTCCCGGTACCGGGCCGGCAGGATCACCCGGCCCTTCGTATCCAGGGAGTGCTGGAACTCCCCCAGGAACATCCGTTGCCCTCGCTTTGCGGGACGTGCGTGCCACCTCGGGACCCTGGGTCATCCTCGGTACCACCCATGGACACCACTTCACTCCATTTCGTGGCACCCTACACCCTTCCCCCCCACCATTCAACCCTCGCGCGCCCCTTTTCCGCGCTGGGTGACCCCTCCGGCGCCCGCGAACCCCCAAACGGTGACTCGGGCCGGTCAGTGAAGGAGGGCCGCCGGGAGGTAGGGCTCCCACGCAGGATCGAGGGCGCCGGCGGTCGCGACGACCCACAGGTTCGCATGTGGCTCGCGCGGTTGGCGCCGGAGGTGGAGTCCGCTGTCGGCGAGCATCCGATCTTCCTTGCGCGCGTTGCACGCCCTGCACGACGCGACCACGTTGTCCCACGAATGCGGGCCGCCGCGCGACCGCGGCACGACGTGGTCGATGTTCTCGGCCGCCCGGTTGCAGTATTGGCAGCGGTGCCCATCACGCGCGAACACCGCGCGCCGGGAGAGCGGCACGCGGCTGCGGTACGGCACCCGAACGAAATGGTGGAGCCGGATCACCGCCGGGACCGGGAAGGACATGCGCTCGCTCCGGAGCTCGGCGCCGTTGCGCGCGATGATCTCAGCTTTCTCCTTGAGCACGAGCACGACGGCCCGGCGCATCGGCACCACGCACAACGGCTCGAAGCTCGCGTTGAGCAAGAGCGCTCTTCCCAAGCGGATCGGTTCCTCCACAGGTTCAAGGCCAGATTCAAGAGCGGTGGCCCCGGTGGGTGCCGATTCTACCGGGGTGTGCGCGACAGCCGCCGCGGTTCTGGCATCTCACGACACCACTCGAGGTAGGTCACGAGGTCCCGAGGGTCGGCTCGGGAGCCCTGGCCCGTGCCGGATTGGCCCGTGCCGTACTGGGTCTCGAAACGGAATCGCAGGTAGTCACGGTCGGGCAGCGGGAGGAACGGCGGCCGTCGCCACCACTGTGGCCGTGCGAGCCGCCGCGCCTGGCGCGCCGCCGTCGGCCAGAGCGACGGCCGGGCAGCCACGAGAGCAACTCCGCGTAGCCAGAACGACACGGGTGCGACACGTGCACGGCGAGGGTGCGATTCGATTCGAGCACGCTAACCGCTGCACCGGTCGCTGCACGGAGCCTCGAGGACCCCTCTGGTACCGTCGGGGCGCACGTTTTGCCCGACTCCGACGTGAGGTGTTCGTGGTTCAGCCCGCGACCGCGCCGAGCCGCGATACGTCGTTCGGCCGCTTGTTCTCCGCGCTCGTCGCCAACATCGAGCGTGTCATCCAGGGGAAGCGGGAACCGATCCACCTTGCCCTGGTGTGCCTGATGGCCGAGGGCCACCTGCTCATCGAGGACGTCCCCGGTGTCGGGAAGACGTCGCTCGCAAAGGCGATCGCGCGGTCGATCGGTGGCACCTACAAGCGGATCCAGTTCACACCCGACCTCCTCCCCTCCGACGTGACCGGGGTATCGGTGTGGAACCGCGGCAACGACGACTTCGAGTTCCGACCGGGTAGCGTCTTCGCGAACGTGGTGCTCGCCGACGAGATCAACCGCGCGTCGCCGAAGACCCAGTCGGCTCTGCTCGAAGCGATGGAGGAACGCCAGGTCACCGTCGACGCGCACACCTACCGTCTCCCGCACCCGTTCATGGTGATCGCCACCCAGAACCCCATCGAGCTCGAGGGCACATACCCGTTGCCCGAAGCACAGCTCGACCGATTCCTCATGCGTATCCCGATGGGCTACCCGAACCGCGACGCCGAGCTCGCGATCCTCGAAACGCAGGGCGAACGCACGCACCGTGCCGACGAGCTCCAGCCTGTGGTGACCGCGGCGGAAGTGGCCGACGCGAGCGCGCTCGTCGGCGGTGTGCACATCGCGCCGGAGCTCCGCGCGTACGTGCTCGATCTCGTCGACATGTCGCGCCGGCGCCCCGACCTGATGCTGGGTGTGAGTCCGCGTGGTTCGCTCGCGATCCAGCGTGCCGCGCGGGCCCTCGCCGCGAGCCACGGCCGCACGTTCGTGATCCCGGACGACGTCAAGCGCGTCGTCCCCGCGGTCATCGAGCATCGTGTGCTCGTCACGCCCGATGCTCAGCTGCGCGGTGTCACGAGCGGTGACGTGGTCGACGGCATCCTCGCATCCGTGCCGGTACCGGGTGCCACCGGCGCCTGACGGGCCACGACCTTCATGCGCGGCACGTCGTTCCGTTCGGTCACCCTCACCCGCCGCGGGTGGTCACTCGTCGGCGCCGCGCTCGGGCTCGTCGTCGGGAGCTTCCTGCTCGGAACGATCGAGATGCTGATCCTCGGTGTCGCCGCGCTCGCGCTGCTCGTCGCTGTCAGCTGGTGGCTCGCCGCCGGGCAGGAGCCGAACCTCGCGATCCAGCGCCGCGTGAAGCCCGACCGCCTCCACGTGGGGTCCGACGGGCGGATCGACCTACGGGTAGAGAACCGCGGCAAGCGCTCGAGCCCGCTCCTCGTCGCCACGGACTGGTTCGACGAGGGGCGGCGGGCTGCACGCTTCCTCGTCCCCCCGCTCCAGCCCGGCGCCGCCGCACGCGCCGCCTACCGGGTCCCCACCCGCCGCCGGGGCCGCTACCGGGTTGGCCCGCTCGCGATCTCGGCAAGCGACCCATTCGGCCTCGCCCGCCGCGACGTGCCGAGCGTGGCCGACAGCGAGGTGCTCGTGCGCCCCCGCGTCTACGACATCGTGGCCCCCGTCGCGGTGGGCAGCCGCATTGCCGGCGACAGCGACCTGCCCGCGCCGCGCGCGATCGCCAGCGACCTCGGCGACGAGTTCCTCACGCTACGCGAGTACGAGCTCGGCGACGACCTGCGCCGCGTGCACTGGCGCTCCACCGCGCGGACCGGTGAGCTGATGATCCGTCAGAACGAAGCGCGCTGGCGTTCCCGTGCCGCGGTCGTGCTCGATGTGCATCCCGAGGCCCACGATCCCGAGTCGCTCGAGGCAGCGGTGGAGGCCGTCGCCTCGATCGTGACGCGCCTCGTCAGGCTTCAGCGCCGCGTCGAGGTCGCCACGAGCGCGGGCGAGTTTCTCGGCTTCGGAGGCGATCCGCGCCACGATGTGATCGACCGCCTCGCCACGGTCTCGTCGAACGCGACCGACCGCTTGGCGATCGTGCTCGAGAACCTGGCCACCCAGCGCCGTGCCGACCTCGTGATCGCGGTGCTCGGACGCGTCGGTCCCGACGTCGTCCGCGTCCTCGGCACGCTCGCCGGCATCAGCGTCGTCGCCGTGCTCACCCAGCCCGTCGCGATCACGCCGACGAGCTCGCTCGCGGTCGTCGACGCGTCGAGCGCGCCGTTCGCGTCGGCGTGGAACCAGGCGTTCACCCGCTCATCTCGTCTGCAATCAAGGAACACGGCATGGCAACGCGCGCGCGCGTCGTCGCTCCGTTCGCCCTCGCCGCGCTGAGCACAGCGGCTGCGCTGTCGCTGAGCCGAGTGTTCGACTCGGGCCGGTTCGTCCTGCCCGTGCTCGGAGCGGCGCTCATCCCGCACGCCGTCGGCGCGCTCGCGCGACGGCTCCGATGGTCCACCGCGATCTGGCTCGTCCTCGTCGTCGTCGCGCTCGCCGGTTACATCGTGTGGGTGCTCGCGCCGTCGACGACATGGTTCGGGATCCCGACGGGTGACACATTCGACACCCTCGGGCAGCAGCTTCGTGACGGCTGGCAACTCCTGCGCACCGCGCCGGCGCCCGCGCCGGCCACCGACGGAACGATGTTGCTCGCAGTGCTCGTGACGTCGACCGTTGCGACCGTCGCCGACTGGCTGGCCTTCCGTCGCCATGCCACGCTCGCGGCGGCCGCTCCTGCACTCGTGCTCTTCGTGTGGTCGTCGACGCTCGGCACGTCGAGCCATCAGATGTTGACCGTCGCCGGCTTCGGGGCCGCGACCGGCGTCTTCCTCGTGGTGCAGAACATCGCAGTGCTCGACCGCCGCCGTAGCTGGTTCGTATCGCCCCAACCGTCACGGGGACGCTGGCTCGTGCCGGCGGTGCTCCTGGGGCTCGTCGCGCTCATCGTGGGACTCGTCCTCGCGCCCGCGGTGCCCGGCGCGGAGCACGACCCCATCCTCGACTTCGCCAACCCGGGCCCGCATCACAACGGTGGCCGCAGCTACAGCACCCGCGTGCCCCCGCTCATCGACGTCGGCGACAAGCTGCGAGCCAGCGACAACGTCGAGGTGTTCACCGTGCGCGCCGCGCAGCCCGACTACTGGCGGATCGCCGCGCTCGACGACTTCACCTCGGACCAGCACGGCGGGCAATGGACGCTCAGCGCCGAGGGAAGAGACGAGGTCAGCGACGGCCTCCCGCAGCACCGACCGAAAGGCGCTCTGCACCAGGAGTACGACATCGCGAAGCTGGGCGAACGTTGGCTTCCCGCCGCGTACCGGCCCGTCGCCACGGATACCCCGTCGCTCGTCGTCGTCTCGTCGGGCACGCTCGTTTCCGACGAGGACAGCGTGGAGGGCCTGCACTACAGCGTCGACTCCGATCTCGCGCCGCGACGCTCCGACGTGACCCCACGGCAACAGACGACCACCGCGCAGCCCGTCCCCGTGGACCTCCGGAAGTACACCGCGCTTCCCGACAACCTCCCCAAGCCCATCAGCGAGCTCGCACGGCAGGTCGTCGACGACGCCGGCGCCACCACTCCATACGCGCAAGCCGAAGCGCTCCGCAATTTCTTCTGGGACAACTTCACCTACGACGTCACGGTCAACCTGGGCGACGACACGAACGCGATCTCGACATTCCTCCGCTACCGGCGTGGCTTCTGCGTGCAGTTCGCGAGCACGTACGCGGTGATGGCACGCTCGCTCGGGATCCCTGCTCGCGTCGCGGTCGGGTTCACCCCGGGCGACTTCGTCAATGGCGCGTATCAGGTCCGTTCGCACGACGCACACGCGTGGCCCGAGATCTGGCTCGCCGGACTCGGCTGGACGCACCTGTTCGATCCCACACCGCCCGCCGGCGACACCACGGTGGGTGGGAGCAGGCTGCCGGGCGAAGCGGCCGTGACCCCCGTCTTACCCCCAGGGGTAACGGTGACCACACTCCCCCCGCCGAACAGCACCTCGCCGACGAACGGCGGGAGCAACCCCGACACCTCGACCCCGACCACGCTCGCTCCTGCTCCGCCACGCGTGTCGACGAGCGAGCCCCACAGCGGATCGAATCCATGGCTGGTCGTGCTCGCACTCCTCACCGCGATCGTTGCCGCGGTCGCGCTCTACATCGTCGTCGTGATCACCGCGAAGTCACGCCGGCGCGCCCGACGTCGGGCGGCGACCGAACCGGCGGCAGCGGTGCGAGGCGCCTGGGAGGAGGCGCTCGACAGCCTGCACGAGGCTCACGTGCCGCGCGATCCCGCGCTCACGCCACTCGAGCTCGCACGCAGCGCGCCTCGTCACGGCGTGACCGCCGCAACGCGGCCGCTGCGCAGCCTGGCGCGTTCGTACACCATCGCGCGCTACGGCACGAGTGATCCGTCAACCGACGACGTCGACCGCGCGTGGGCCTCGGCCGACGAGCTCGACCGTGCACTCGATGAGGGGGTGACGCGGTGGCAGCGGTTGCGACGCCGTCTCGATCCCTCGACGCTGCGAACACCGGCGGGCCGGCGTGAGGAGCGAAACGTCGGTGAGCCGGGTACCCCGGCGCACCGTTGAGCCACCCGTCGGTGGGCTCACGTCTCGAATCGGTTGCCCGCGGGGTGCGCGTTCCGCCCCCGCAGGCCAGCGACGAACTCGTTGCGCTCGGCGTCGAATGCCCGTACTTCGGTTTCGACCGCATGCGCCATGCGATCCACCGATACGAAGAGCACGAGCTGCCCGCGTCGGAGCGCGTCCAGCACCTGCCCGTCGTCACGGCACGCCAGCACGGTGTCACCCTCACTCACCAACGAGAGCGCGGCAATGTCTTCCCCCGCGCGTACGAGCTCGCTCACCGCACGCCGAATACGCCGCATCGCGACACCCTCGTCGAGCAGTGACGTCACCATGCGCAGCGCGACGAGATCACGGAACGAGTACGGCGCGGCCTCACCGACCGCCGGAACGACGAGGCCGATGCGCCGCCATGCTTCGAGCTGCGCCGGCGCGCATCCAGTAAGGCGCGCGGCCTGGATCGCGGTGAAACCACTGTGCCGTTCAGGCACGGAGCCGGCTTCCCCGTTCAGGCACGGAGCCGGCTTCCCCGTTCAGGCACGGAGCCGGCTTCCCCGTT
>JBBDHW010000039.1:73021-100246 GCA_040880805.1 Acidimicrobiia bacterium
CGTTCAGGCACGGAGCCGGCTTCCCCGTTCAGGCACGGAGCCGGCTTCCCCGTTCGGGCACGGAGCCGGTCAGGACGGCGGGTCGTCGCGACCCCAGCGCTCGCGCCAGCGGGTGCCCGCGTTCCCGAGCATGTTCTTCAGGGTGCCGTTGCGCATCGAGCTGGTGAGGCTCTCGAAGCCCGCGCGCCCGAGCTTGCGCACGTTGTGCTCGATGGCGAGGGCACAGCCGAGCATCACCACGAACCCGACGATGCCGAGGATCAGGGTGGTGGTGAACGTGAAGATCATGAGCAGGAGCCCGGCGATGAAGCCCCCCACCGACCACTTGATGACCCGTGCCGCGTGCCGGTACAGCGTGGTGTCGGAGACCTGCTGGACCAACTTGGGATCGGTCGCGGAGAGGTTCTCCTCGATCTCGTTGAGAATTCGTTGTTCGTCTTCGGAGAGCGGCATCAATTCCTGTCCCGGACTACCCGAGCGGACCCACTACGCATCCCCATTCTCGCGCACGGCCGGTGTGTGCTCAACGCGACCGGATTCCGGCTCCGTGCCCGAGCGGAAAGCCCGCCCCACCGCATCGCGGCCGAACCGGGCCCGCACGGCGTCGATCGTCCGCTCCAAGGCCTGCCATTCCTCTCGCCGTGACGCCGCCGCCGACCCCGCCGAACCCGGTGGAGTCGGAGATCTCTCCGCCTCCCGTGCGAAGAGATCCGGCCCGAACAGGTCGGGCTGCGTGGGCGTGGGGACCGAGAGCTGCTGCATCGACACACCGAGCAGGCGAACGCCATGCGTGAGATCGGGCACGTCGTGCAGAAGCGCACGGGCCACGGTGGCGATGTCGGCAGCGAGGTCCGTGGGCTCCGCAAGTGTGCGCGAACGGGTGATCGTGCGGAAGCTCGCATACCGAACCTTGAGCTGGACCCTACGCCCGATCCGACCCGCGGCACGGAGCCGCGACCCGACACCGTCGGCGAGTCGCCCGACCTCACGATCGAGCGTCGCGCGGTCGGTGACGTCGGTCGCGAACGTCTGCTCGTGACCGACCGACTTGGCGGCTCGTGTCGGCTCCACCGGCCGGTCGTCGCGGTTCCAGGCGAGGGCGTGCAGGTGCCGCCCATGCGCGCCGCCGACCGCCGAGACGAGCGCGGCCTCGGGCAACGCGGCGAGCTCGCCGACCGTCGTGACCCCATACGCCACGAGACGTTTGCGGGTCGCGGGGCCCACGCCCCAGAGTCGCTCGACGGGAAGTGGATGGAGGAACTCGAGCTCGGTTCCCGGTTCGACGACGAGCAGCCCGTCGGGCTTGGCGAGATCGCTGGCGAGCTTCGCGAGCAGCTTCGTGCGCGCGACCCCGACCGACGCCGTGAGCCCGGTCTCGTCGCGCACGCGGGTGCGGATCGTGACGGCGCACTCGCGGCCCGAACCGTGGATGCGCGCCGCACCGGCGACGTCGAGGAAGGCCTCGTCGGACGCGATGGGCTCGACGAGCGGCGTGAACGAGCGCAGGATCCGCATGACGCCGCGACTCTTCTCGTTGTAGAGGTCGAAACGCGGCGCGAGGAACACGCCCTCGGGACAGGCGCGGCGCGCCCGCGCCATCGGCGTCGCGGAGTACACACCGAAGCGGCGCGCCTCGTAGCTGGCCGCGGCCACCACGCCGCGCGGGCCGAGACCACCGACGATCACGGGCTTCCCTACGAGGGATGGGTCCTCGAGCTGCTCCACCGACGCGTAGAACGCGTCGAGGTCCACGTGCAGGATGCTCGGATCGCCGCCTTGCCGTTCGGGCACGGAGCCGGCTTCCCGTTCAGGCACGGAGCCGGCTTCCCGTTCGGGCACGGAGCCGGTCCCTGTCACTTCGACGTTCGCTCGACGCGAATCTGGTCACGCTGGGTGCCGAGCACGTCGTACGCGAACGCACGGTGCTCCTGTGGACCCCACCGTTCGTCGAGCCACGCGAGCAGCGGCTCACGGACCCACTGCGCGCACGGGCGGAGCAGGTCGGCCCACTCGTGCGGACGGGCGAACACCGCGTCGACCACGATGCCGTCGGGGTCGTCGACACGCAGTTCGCCTTCGAAACCGAGCGCGCGATGCACTTCACATCGCAACGACCAGCCGAGCCCGAGTGCGATCGCGCGCACCTCGTAGAGCGGTCCCTCCCATCCCGTGACGCGGAAGCCGGTCTCCTCCTCGACCTCGCGCGCGAGACCCGCGAGCAGCGTCGCGTCGGTCGCGTCGATGACGCCTCCGGGTGTGCTCCATTCCATCGCACCGCTTCGCCGCCGGTTCTGCACGAGCAGGAGCCCCGCGTCGGACTCCACGAGCGCACCGGCGACGGTGAACTCGTGGAACGGCATGTGGCTCAGTCTCGCGCGTGCGTGGAATGGCGTGACAGGTGGCGCACCCGGTCGCGGATCCCCCACCAGGTGACGAGCACCAGCGCTTCGAGCACGATGCGCATCGACATCTTCGACCGCCCGAGCGTGCGGTCGCGGAACGTGATGGGGATCTCGACAACCTTCCCGCCGCTGCGCTCGGTGAGGTAGGTCATCTCCACCTGGAAGCCGTACCCGTCGGCGCGCACGTCGTCGAGCGGGATCGCCTGGAGCGCGCGGCGGTGGTACACGCGGAACCCGGCGGTGGCGTCGTGGACCGACAGCCCCAGCATCGTGCGGGCGTAGAGGCAGCCGCCACGCGAGATCGCCCGGCGTGCCCACTTCCAGTCGGGAATCGAGCCGCCCCGCACGTAGCGCGAGCCGATCGCGAGGTCTGCCCCGCGCTCGACGGCCGCAACGAGATCGGGCAGCACCGCGGGATCGTGGGAGAGGTCGGCGTCCATCTCGATCATCACGTCGTAGCCGCGCGCGAGACCCACGCGGAACCCGGCCCGGTACGCGGAGCCGAGGCCCGACTTCGAGCCTCGGCGCAGCACGTCGATTCCCCCGAGGTCGACATCGAGCTTCTCCGCCCGGTCGGCGGTGCCGTCAGGACTGCCGTCGTCGATGACGAGCACGTCAGCGTCGGGAAGGGCGACGCGCGTACGACGGAGCACATCCTCGATGTTCTCGATCTCGTTGTACGTTGGCAACAACACGAGAACGCGCATCGCGGGCGAGCCTATCGGCCGGGTAGTTGTGGGCTCCTGCATGGCAATACCATCGGCCGGTGACCGACGCGTCTGAAACTCCCCGCGCTCCAGACGACGCACCAGACGACGCATTGGCGGCGCCCGACGCCGCGCCACCGATGCTGCCGTCCCGTAGCGCTTTCATCCTGGCCTTCTCCGCGGTGGTGATCGCCGGCATCTTCGGCGGCATCATCGGCTTCGGCGTGGCCGACGTGGGCTCCGACTCCGACGCCGCCCGACTGTTGGGGACGTTCCTCGGTGCCATGATCGGCGCCGCGGGCGTGGGCATCGTGGCAGTGCTCGTCCTCCGCGCGATGTCGGAGTGGAACCGCCACACACGCTGAGCATCGTTCAGGCACGGAGAGCCGGCTGCGTGCCCGAACGGAGAAGCGGGTTCAGCTCGACAGCGTGATACGGCGGAACGGCTCGGCGTAGCGCATCCCTGCCTCCGCCCCACCCTGCTCGGCGCGCTCGCGCAAGAACTGACGGAACCAGTCGTCAGCCTCGACCAAACGGCTCGCGTGGCAGAACAGGCCGTCGATCTTGCGTTCGAGCGTGTCCGCGATGTCGACCCACGAGTTCGGCTCGAGCGTGCCCGACAGGTACACCGCGCGCACCTGGTGGACCTCGAGGCCGTCGCGCAGGTGCTCCGGGAAGTAGTGCGGGTTTCCCGCCGCGGGTGCGACGGCGTCGAGCGTGGCCCAGCCCGTCACGCGGTGGTCGTGATGGTTGAAGTAGCCGTCGCCGAAGAACACGGCGGTCGGGTCCGGGCACAGCACGACTTCAGGCTTCAGCTCGCGCACGAAGCGTACGATCGCACCTCGCAGCTCGCGGTCGTCGGGAAGCTCGCCGTCGTCGTAGCCGAGGTGGAAGTGACCGGCGAGCCCGAGCAGCGCCGCCGCCTTCGCCGTTTCCTCCACACGGAGCTCGGCGAGCCGGTCGAGGTCGGCATGGGGATCGTCCGCGCCCTTCTCGCCGCGCGCGGTGACGAGCACCCAGACCGACGCGCCGGCAGCCGCCCACTTCGCGAGCGTGCCGCCCGCCGCGATCTCGGCGTCGTCGGGATGTGCATACACCGCGAGCGCACTCGCGGGATTGTCGCCGACCTCGGTGACCACTCCCCCGAGGGTAGCGGTCAGGTGGCGACGGCGAGCTCGTCGAGCGCAGCGACCGCGCGGTCGAGATCGCCGTCGTCGACGTCCTTGTGCGTGACGAACCGCACGGTGTCGACGTCGATGGTGCCGGCAAGCACCCCGCGCGCCGCGAGCGACGCCAAGAGGTTGGCCGGCAACGCGCTCGCGCACGCGCACACGATGTTGGTCTCGACGTGCGCGGGATCGACACTGCCGGGGAACCGGTCGGCGAGCACGTCGGCGAGGCGCCGCGCGCGCTCGTGGTCGTCGGCGAGGCGGTCGACCATGGTCTCGAGCGCGACCACTCCCGCAGCCGCGATCACGCCGGCCTGGCGCATCCCTCCACCCAGCCGCGAGCGGTCCTCGCGCGCGACGGCGATCGCGTCGCTGGTACCGCAGAGGAGCGAGCCGACCGGTGCCGAGAGCCCCTTCGACAGGCAGAACATCACGGTGTCGGTCCCCGAGGCGAGCACCGCCGGCGAGATGCCGAGCGCGATCGACGCGTTCCAGATGCGTGCGCCGTCGCAGTGCACTGCGAGCCCGTGCCCGCGTGCCTTCCCGATCACTGCGCCGAGTTCTGTGGTGCGCCAGGGCCTGCCGCTCGCAGGCATGTGCGTGTTCTCCAGCGCGAGCGCCGAGATCTCAGGCAGATGATGCGCTTGCGACGCGATGCTGCGTTCGAGGTCGTCGACCGATAACAGTCCGTCGGTGTCGGGCAACGGCCGGAGCTGCACGCGAGCGTTGCCCGCAGCGCCCGCGTGCTCGTATCGGTACACGTGCGAGCGCTCGCCACAGAGCACGTCGGTGCCGGGCCTTCCGAGGAGTCGGAGCGCAAGCTGGTTCGCCATCGTGCCGGACGGCACGTAGAGCGCGGCTTCCTTGCCCAGGAGCGCAGCCGCGAGCGACTCGAGTCGCCGCACGGTGGGATCCTCGCCGTACGCGTCGTCGCCGACCTCGGCGTCGGCAATCGCGCGCCGCATCTCGGGTGTCGGCGTAGTGACAGTGTCGGAGCGGAGGTCGACGGCTCCCGATGGTGACGGCATCGCGCGTTCGTCCCGACCCTCAGCCTCAGCCCACCGGCCGGAGGAGGCCTTCCTGCGCGATCGTGATGCACTGAACGCCGTCAGGCCGGAAGATCCCACCGAACGACAGGCCGCGGGCACGGGCGGCCGCCGGGCTGTGGAGGTGGTACAGCAACCACTCGTCGGCGCGGCACGGGCGGTGGAACCACATCACGTGATCGAGGCTGGCGGTCATGAACTTCTCCTGCCCCCAGCCCGGGGCGTGCGGAAGTGCGGCGGTACTGAGCAACATGTGGTCGGACGCGTACGCCACGATCGCGGCGTGCAGGAGCGGGTCGTCGGGCAACGTGCCGATGGTACGCTGCCACGCATCCTGGTCGGCCTCCCCCGGCTCGGTGCGCGCCCATGTGGGGGTGCCCACGAAGCGCATCTCGATCGGCTGTTCCTTCCGCCAATCCGCCGCGCTGCGGTCGAGCTGCGCGGGCCGTCGCCACTCCGGGCGCGGTGTCGGGGCGATGTCCTCGGGCACGGGGACGTCGGGCATCGGGTCGCTGTGCTCGGGTCCGTCCTCGACCACGTGGAACGACGTGGCCACGTTGAAGATCGCCCGCCCGTGCTGGATGGCGACGACGCGCCGCGTCGTAAAGCTCCGCCCGTCGCGGATGCGGTCGACGTCGAACACGATCGGGTGCCCCGGGTCACCGGGGCGCAGGAAGTACGCGTGGAGCGAGTGCACGGGGATCTCGGCGTCGACCGTGCGGCCCGCGGCGATCAGCGCCTGGGCGAGCACCTGGCCGCCGAACACGCGGATGCGGCCATCCTCGGGGCTCACACCGCGGAACAGGTTCACCTCGAGTCGCTCGAGGTCGAGCAGATCGACGAGGTCGTCGAGAGCGGTTCCCATTTGCGTTGGACCTTACTTCCACCCGTAAAGCGTCAGGCAAAGAAGACGCTCGCGACCTCCACGAGCTCGGGGTCGACCGTCCTCTGCTCACGGACCGCTTCGTCGATCGGCACGCGCTCGATGTTCGGACCGCGTAACGCGACCATCACACCGAAGGCACCTTGGTCGGCGGCGTCGATCGCGGCGACGCCGAACCGGGTGGCAAGCACACGGTCGTACGCGGTGGGCGTGCCGCCGCGCAACAAGTGACCGAGGATGGTGACGCGCGTCTCGTAGCCCGTGCGCCGCTCGATCTCCTGCCCGACCACGTTGCTGATCCCGCCCAGGCGAACGTGTCCGAACGCGTCGACTTCGCCGCTCTGCAGGGCCATCGTGCCCTCCACCGGCACCGCGCCCTCCGCGACCACCACGATCGAGAAACTGGAGCCCAGCCGATGCCGATGCTCGATCCGCTCGCACACCTCGGCGATGTCGAAGGGCTGTTCGGGCACGAGCACGATGTCGGCGCCGCCCGCGATGCCGGAGTAGGTCGCGATCCACCCGGCGTGCCGACCCATCACCTCCACGACCATCACGCGGTCGTGGCTCTCCGCGGTGGTGTGCAGGCGGTCGATGGCGTCGGTCGCGATCTGCACCGCGGTATGGAACCCGAACGTGAAATCGGTCGAGGAGAGGTCGTTGTCGATCGTCTTCGGCACGCCGACGACAGCGACGCCCTCTGCCGCGAGCGCGGCCGCGACCCCGAGCGTGTCTTCGCCGCCGATCACGATCAACGCGTCGATTCGCTCCCGCGTGAGCGTGGCGAGTACCCGCGCCATCCCGTCGTCCGACGTGGTCGGGTTCGTGCGCGATGTCCCGAGGATCGTGCCGCCCAGGTGGACGAGCCCACGGGTGCTCGCGATCGTGAGCTCCACCACCTCGCCGTCGAGCACGCCGCGCCACCCGTGCCGGAAGCCCACGATCTGATGGCCGTACACGCCTTCGCCCTTGCGGACGACGGCACGGATCACCGCATTGAGGCCGGGGCAGTCGCCCCCGCCGGTGAGCACGCCGATGCGCATCGCCGCTCCCTTCCTACCGAGTCACCAGTATGTTGCCCCTCGGCATGTTGCCCGTCGATAACGTGCGGCGATGACTCGGGAGGCACGGCGCAGGCAGATCGCCGCACTCGTCGTGCCACGGCTCGACACCGGAGAGGAACTGCTCGGCATGTCGGTCACCTGGGCGGCACGCGTCGGCCGCACCGCTCTTCCGTTCACCGGCCTTCTCTTCACCGGGCGGCACCTCCATTTGCTCGCGCTCACCGATCGCCGGCTGTTCGTGTTCGAGCGGCGTTCCCGCGGGAATGGCGAGGCGGAGCCGGTGCTCGCAGAGTTGATCGAGCACCTCGCCCTCGAACGGGCGCGCTCCCTCCTCACCATGTACCAGGTGCTCGTGGTGGCGAGCGACGGGCGCCGGCTCGTGTTCGAGTTCCGATTCCGCGACCGCGCCACCGGCCGCGCGCTCGCCCGGATGCTGAGAGCGACGCGGCAGCTCTGAGCATGGGGGTCGTGCTGGCGATCGACGCGGGGACAACCGGCGTGCGCACGGTCGCCGTCGACGAGCACGGCCGGCCCGGTGCGTTCGCGTACCGCGAGTTCGCCCAGCACTTCCCGCGGCCCGGTTGGGTCGAGCACAACCCGACTGAGATCTGGTCCGCGGTGTCGGAAACCCTGCACGACGTCGTCACCGCGATCGACGGCGAACCGGTCGCGGCGATCGGGATCACGAACCAGCGCGAGACCACCGTGGTGTGGGACCGACACACCGGCACCGCGCTCCACGACGCGCTCGTGTGGCAGGACCGCCGCACCGCCGACCGCTGCGACGCGCTGCGTACCGACGGGTACGAGCCGCTTGTGCGCGCGCGCACCGGGCTCGTGCTCGACCCGTACTTCTCCGCCACGAAGCTCGAGTGGCTCCTCACCGAGGGTGGAGTCGAGCGCACTCCTTCACTCGCGTTCGGCACCGTCGACTCGTGGATCCTCTGGAACCTCACCGGAGCCGCGGCGGGCGGCGTGCACGCGACCGAGCCGTCGAACGCAAGCCGAACGCTGCTCTTCGACATCGACGCGCTCGCGTGGTCCGATGAACTGCTCGCGCTGTTCGACATCCCGGCCTCGTGTCTGCCCGACGCGCGCGCGACGAGCGGGCGCTTCGGGATGACCTCACCCGATTGCGCCGCGGGCCTGCACGCACCCGTGAGCGGCATCGCGGGCGATCAGCAGGCTGCGCTCTTCGGGCAGGCCTGCTTCACGCCGGGGATGAGCAAGAACACCTACGGCACCGGCTCGTTCGTGCTGGTAAACCTCGGCGGTTCACACCCACCGCCCGTCGAGGGCCTGCTCACCACCGTCGCGTGGACACTCGGTTCCGCGGCCACGTACGCGCTCGAAGGCTCGATCTTCGTGACCGGCGCCGCGATCCAGTGGCTGCGCGACGGGCTCGGCATCGTGGCCGACGCCGCGGAGGCAGGGCCGCTCGCCGAGAGCGTCGCCGACACCGACGGCGTCGTGTTCGTGCCCGCGTTCACGGGGCTCGGGTCGCCCTACTGGGATCCACACGCGCGCGGCGCGCTCCTCGGGCTCACGCGCGGCACGTCGCGTGCCCACGTCGTGCGCGCCGCCGTGGAGTCGATGGCGTGGCAGACGGCCGATGTCGTCGACGCGATCACCGCGGCCGGCGGCGCCGCCGTCATCGAATTGCGCGTCGACGGCGGGGCGAGCGCGATGGACGTGCTCTGCCAGTTCCAAGCCGACGTGCTCGGCGTCACGGTGCGGCGACCTGTCGTGCGCGAGACCACCGCGCTCGGCGCCGCGCTCCTCGCGGGCATCGCCGAGGGTGTGTGGGCGTCACCCGAGGAGGCCGCGAGCGCGTGGCAGGAGGACGCCGCGTTTGCGCCACACCTACTCCCCGATCTCGAACGCCGGCGCGCCGACTGGCACCGCGGCGTCGCCCGCGCCCGAGGTTGGGCGGCGGACTGACACCACGTCGACGGTCTCCTCTCCCGAACTCGACGTCCAAAAGGCACTAACCGAGCTTGGTGAGGGCGCGGCGGATGCCGCGGACGGCCTGACCGATCCGGTGCTCGTTCTCGACGAGCGCGAACCGCACGAAGCCCTCGCCGCCGGGGCCGAAGCCGACGCCGGGCGACACGGCCACCTTGGCCTCGCGGATCAGCAGCTTCGCGAACTCGAGGCTGCCGAGCTCCTCGTAGGGACCGGGCACAGGCGCCCACACGAACATCGTGCCCTTCGGCCTTTCGATCTCCCATCCGATCCGCGCGAGTCCGTCGACGAGCGCGTCGCGCCGCCCGAGGTACACCTGGTTCACCTCGAGCGGGTAGTCGGGCGCTTCGTTCATCGCGACGATCGACGCGATCTGGATGGGCTGGAACGTTCCGTAGTCGAGATAGCTCTTCAACTTCGCGAGCGCAGCGACCACTTCGGCGTTGCCGAGCAGGAACCCCATCCGCCAACCCGCCATCGAGAACGACTTCGTCAGCGTGTAGAGCTCGACGGCAACGTCGGTCGCGCCGGGAACCTGGAGGATCGACGGTGGGCTGTAGCCGTCGAAACCGAGGTCTGCGTACGCGAAGTCGTGGACGAGCTGCACGTCGTGCTCACGCGCGAAGTCGACCATGCGCGTCATGAACTCGATGTCGACGCACGCGGTGGTGGGATTGTGCGGGAACGACAGCACGATCACCCGCGGCCGCGGCCAGGAGTCTTCCCAGGCTTCGAGCAGGTTGGCGAAGAAGTCTTGTTCCGGACCGAGCCGCACGTGGCGAACCTCGGCACCCGCGAACAACGGACCCCAGATGTGGATCGGGTACGACGGGCTCGGCACGAGCGCCGCGTCGCCCGGCCCGAGCAGCACCCACATCAGGTGCGAGAAACCTTCCTTCGCGCCGATCGTGGTGCATGCCTGCGTGTCGGGATCGAGCTCCACACCGAAGCGGCGGCGATAGAGATCGGTGATCGCGAGGCGCAGCTTGGGAATACCGCGGCTCGACGAATAGCGGTGGTTGCGCGGGTTCTCGACGGCCTCCGCGAGCTTCTTCACCGCGACGTCGGGCGACGGGATGTCGGGATTGCCGAACCCCAAGTCGATCACGTCCTCGCCGGCGCGCCGTGCCTCGATCTTCAATGCGTCCATGACGCCGAGGACATAGGGCGGGAGCGCGTTGATCCGGCGGAACTCCATCCCCTGCACGGTACCAGGGGGGTCCGGCGCCCCCGGGTAGCTTTCGACCCGTGCCAACGGACGCCGAGGAGTACTCACTGCTCGCGGGTGCGGTGCGACGGCTCCTCGACGTCGCGGTCGACTCGCGAACGCTCGACGGACCAACCCTCGTGCACGCCGCGCACGCGATCGACCGCGTGTCAGAAGAGATCGAAACAGCGCGTGACGAGCTCTCGCCGGAGCAGCGTTTGATCCCGTTCGACGGACAGCGCGCGCCGATGCCGTCGTGGCAGTTCGAACTTGACCACGACGGCCTGGTGGCGCGCGGTCAGTTCTCGAACGGGCACACCGGCCCGCCCGGCACCGTGCACGGAGGTTGGGTCGCGTTCGCATTCGACGAGATCCTGGGGTGGGCCAACGTGCAGGCCGGCTTCCCCGGCATGACCGGAAAGCTCACGATCCGCTACCGCAAGCCCACACCGGTCGGCGTGCCCGTGGAGTTCAGAGTGCCGCGGCCGCGCGTGGAAGGAAAGCGCGTCCAGGTGCACGGCACGCTGTCAGTCGACGGCTCCGTCACGGCGGACGCCGAAGGCCTCTTCGTGCACTTCAAGGGACGACGCCGATCACCCACGCAGGAGTGGTAACACCAACTCGCCGAGCATGCGCGCGTTCTCCGGATTCGACGAGTCGACCGGTCCGATGATCACCCAGTCGGCGCCCGCGTCCACGTAGTCACGCAACGAGTCGGCGACGCGCTCCGGACCTCCCACGATGACCTGCGGTCCGACAGTGAGCCGCTCGGATTTCGCGTCGGCGTCGCGTTCGTCGGCACCGAGCACGACCAACCCACCCCACGAGATCGCGAACGGCGTGCGCACCGCCGCGATGCGCAGATCGGCGGCTTGCGCGCGAAACCGCGCGATGCGGGCTTCCCGTTCGGGCACGGAGCCGGCGCCCCACCGGTTCCAGCCGTCGGCGTGTGCGGCCGCGAGCTCGCGCACGGCCGGGTCGCGGCCACCCACCCACACGGGGTACCCGTGGTCGCGCGTGGCGTCGACCGCGTCACGGAGCGCCGCGACGCGCTCCTGCACCGTGCCGAACTCGAGTCCGAAGCTCTCGTTCTCCTCGCGGCTCTCCTCGTCGCCCGCCCCGATCGCCGCGATCACGCGCTCCGGGCCGGCAATGCGCGCGACCGTGTCGAAACCGTGCGCGAGCACCGCCGGAGGGCGGAGCGTCGCGCGCGCGACGAGCGAGCCGATCGCGATCCGGTCCGTTTCGGCGGCCACTGCACCCATCAACGTGAGCAGTTCGAGCGCCGGGCGCCGGGTGCCGTCCGCCGCGCGACGGAACAGGTGATCGTATGCGAACACACCGTCGAGCCCTGCCGCCTCGGCGGCGGCCGCGACCGCGAGCGCGGGTCCGGCGTCCTCGCGGAACGACGGGAGGGTCAAACCCAAACGAATCATCTGATCCTGATCACGCGTCGAGCGTGCGCGCGAGCACGGCCGCGCCGACCACACCGGCTTCCTCGCCGAGCGCGGCCGGGAGGATCTCGATCGCCGCGCGGTACCGGGCGCCCTCGATGTGACCCTCGAACCACTCGCGCAACGGGTCGAGCAGCACGCCCCCGAGCTCCACCAGGCCGCCCGAGATCAAGATCACCTGCGGGTCGAGGATGTTCGCCAGCCCGACTAATCCCACCGCGACCTGCTGCGCGTACTCGCGCAGCAACGCCACCGCGTCCGGCGCGCCCGACTGTGCCGCGTCGCCGACGTGCACGCCCCTGATGGCCTCGACGTCGCCGCCTACGCGCGCGAGGATCGATCCCGCCTCTCCTGCTGCCGCGCGAGCGCGCCCGAGCGCGCCGAGCGCGTTCCCCGAGGCGACCGCCTCCCAGTGGCCGACCTCGCCGCAGACGCACATCGGGCCGTTGGGATCCACCTGGAAGTGACCGATCTCCGCGCCGAAGCCGTGCGCGCCGCGCACCACCTTTCCTCCGACCACGACGCCGCCTCCGATGCCGGTGCCGAGCGTGACGAGCAGCAAGTTGTCGAATCCCTGAGCGGCGCCGTGGGTGAGCTCGGCGAGTGCAGCGACGTTGGCGTCGTTGTCGACGACGACGGAACGACCAGTCGCGTCCGCGACAAGCTCGCGCAATGGCGCGCGCACGAACGCCGGAACGTTGGGCGCGTAGTTGATCACGCCGTCGAAGTCGACCATTCCCGCCGCTCCGATACCGACCGCGCCCACGTCGGGCTTCACGGGTGCGAGCTCGTCGACGGCGCTCGCGATCGCGGCGACGATCTCGTCGAGCGTCGCCGGCGTCGCGGCGCGGCGCTCGTCGGCGATCGTGCCGTCGCGATCGACCACCGCCGCGCGCAGGTTCGTACCGCCGAGGTCGACACCGAATGTCGCGCGCGTCACGAGTCGGACTCGTCGCCCGTTGTGTGCAGCACTCGGTCGGCGGCGTCGATGAGCGCACGCGCCGCGTCGAGCAAAGCATCGGCTGCGGCAAGCAACGAGTCACGCACTTCGGGCACTGCGCCGAGGAGTTCGGCGACGAGGGTCTCGAGCGGCGATGGCGGCGGCAGCCCGCGCTCCTCCCTGCCGACCGACTCGTAGTCGACCGATTCGGGGTGCGGGGTCTGGTCGGGCCCGGTCACCGGGTCACCGGGTCACCGGATCTCCGCGACACGCTTGAGATCCTTCAGCGCGGCGCCGGTGATCATCCCGGCCGCACGACGCTTGATCATCCCGGGCATCGGGATCGAGAGGTCGACCCGCAGGTCGTAGGTAACGCGCGTGCCGATGCCCTCGGCCGCGAACGCGTACGTGCCGTCGATCGCGCGGAGCATGTCGCCTTCCACGAGCTTCCACGAGAAGGCTGCCGGCTGCTCGCGGTAGTCGTAGTCGAGGACGTACCGGATGGTGCGGCCGAGCGCAGCGGCGCGGTACTCGACACGCGCCGGACGCCCGGCGTCGTCGCGCGCCAGGATCTTCGCCTCCTTCACGTCGTTGACCCACGTGGGATACGCCTCGAAGTCGGTCGCGAGGTCGAAGCAGTCCAGTGGATCGGCCTCCACGTAGATCTGCTCGTGCGCCTCGTCTGCCATCGCCCGATATGCAATCACACACGCCGGCGCGGCGTGGCGGGCGGGCGTGGCGGGAACGTGCCGTAGCGGGCTGCCCACACACCGGCGAGCCCGATGGGCAACATCGGCACGAGCACACCGAAGGGCTCCCACGCGGCGGTGCCGACCGCGATCAGCAGGCACACGACGAACAGCGCCAGGAAGCTGCGCTGCACAGGACGGGGCGCGGAGCCTTGGAGGAAGAAGAGATTGGCCACGGCCACGTTGTCACCCCGGGCGCTGCGGGCCACTGCCACCGCGAATGCGTACACGAAGGCGCCGATGGCGACGAAGAAGAAGAGGAGCGCGGTGCCGATCGCGACCGCAACGAGCGCATCCTCGCTCGTGATTGCGGCCGGCACCGCGGTCACCGCGAAGAGCGCGTTCGCGATCCACCCGGACACCACGATCCCTCTGCCCTCGATTTCCGGACACTCGCTCACGTCAGCTGGCCGAACTGCGACAGGTCGCCGGCGGCGATGGGCGCAAGTCGCGTGACGAGCTGGTCGTAGGAGAACTCGTTGACCGCGCGCACGCGCGCAGCATTCCCCATCCGCTCCCGCAGCTCCGGATCGGCAACCAGTTGAGCGACCGCGCGCCGCACTTCACGCACGCTCCGCCCATCGACGACGAAGCCGGTCGTGCCGTCGACCACCGCTTCGTGCGAGCCGCCGCTCCGCCCGGCAACTGCAGGAACGCCCGCTGCCGCCGCCTCCATGAACACGATGCCGAAGCCCTCCGCCTCCAGCCCGAGCCAGCGATCGCGGCACGGCATGGCGAACACGTCGGCGCTCGCAACGAGGGGCGCGAGCACCCCGTCGGGAACCCGGCCGAGGAAGCGGACCCGCCCGCCCAACTCGTGCTTCGCCGCGCGCGTCTCGAGCCGCCGGCGGTCGCGCCCAGCGCCGGCGATCGCGAGCTGCACGTCGGGCAACCCGGCGACCGCATCGACGAGGACGTCGAAACCCTTGCGGGGAACCAGGCGGCTGACCCCGATCACGAGCGGGCGATCCTCGTGGAACCCGAACGCCCGACGGACCGCCATGCTCTCGCCCGCGTCGATCGGGCGGAATCGCTCGCCATCGACACCCGGAGGGACCACCACCCCGGGCAGGGGACGCCGCGCGGCACGCGTCGCCTCGTGCGCCGCGTACTCGCTCGCGGCAACGATCCCGGCCGCGCGCTGCAAGACGCGGGCGCCGAGCGAACGCAAGACCGGCAACCGGCCCGGCACCGTCACTTCCGCGCCGTGGACGATGGCGACGTACGGCGCGGCGCGGAGTCGTGGGCCGAGCTGCCCGAGCGGCAGCCACGGGTCCAGAAAGATCACATCGGCGCGGACTTCGCGGGCAAGCGAGTCGATCCGCGCCCGAAGCGGTCGAGTCGGGAAGAACTGCGACTCCTTCGCCCGCACGACGCGGAACCGGCGCACCGCGTCCCAAGCCTTGTCATCCGCGTAGTTGGTGGTGAGCACGGTCGTCTCGTCGGGAGGAAGGCGTCGCCAAAGCTCGTACAAGTACGACTGGATTCCGCCGATCTTCGGTGGAAAGTCGTTCGTGGCCAGCAGCGAGGTCACGCCATCGTCACGCGGCGGCGCGGGCGTGCTCGAGCGCGTCGGCGAACGACACCTGCTCCCCGATCAGCTTGCGGTACTGCATGAGCTTCGCCGGCATCGAGAACCCGAGCGCGCCGACGAGCCGGCCGGCGCGTCCGAACACCGCGACGAACCTGCGCTCGTCGAGCGACCCGTGGACGACCGCCATCTCGTCGTCGCCGCGGAAGTGGCCCGCGGTCTGGATCTTGCGGTCGTACTGGTCCGACCACACGAAGGGCACCGGCGCGAACGGTTCCGGCGCGGCGCCGTCGCCGTAGAGGAGGCGGCGCGCTGCAGCAACCCCCTGCTCCGACGCATTGGTCCAGTGCTCGAGGCGCATGAGCTCACCACCGAAGAGCGGATTCGGCCACCGGGTGATGTCACCGGCCGCGACCACGCCGGGTGCCGCGAGCAACGTCTCGTCGCAGACGACGCCGTTGTCGATCTGCAGGCCGGATCCCTCGAGCCAGCCCGTGACCGGCGCGACGCCCACGCCGACCACCACGAGGTCGGCGTCGATCGCGCTACCGTCGTCGAGCCGGACGCGCTCGACGCGCCCCGTGCCGTCGAAACCCGCGACACCCACACCGAGCCGCAGGTCGACGCCATGGTCGCGGTGCAGCTCGCCGCACACCATCCCGAGCACCGGCCCGAGCCCGCGCACGAGCGGCGCCGGGAGCGCTTCGAGCACGGTCACGTCGAGACCGCGCAACCGGCATGTAGCCGCGACTTCCGAACCGATGAATCCCGCGCCGACCACGACGACACGCGGTGACGAATCGAGCCGTGCGCGGATCGCGAGCGCGTCGTCGAGCGTGCGGAGCACGAACAAGCCGTCGAGATCAGGGGTGCCGGGCAGCGTGCGTGGCGCGCTCCCGGTCGCGAGCACGAGGCCGTCGAACACGACCCTCGCACCGTCGTCGAGCTCGACGGCACGCGCCGCGAGATCGAGCCCCACCGCGCGAGTACCCAGCCGCAGTTCGAGGTCGAGGTCGTCGTAGGACGCGCGCCGCAGCACGACCTGGTCGGGTTCCACGTCGCCCGCGAGGAACTGCTTGGAGAGTGGCGGTCGGTCGTACGGGAGGTGGAGCTCGGCACCGACGAACACCAGGCGCCCGTCGAAGCCCTCGCGCCGCAGCGTCTCGGTGGCCCGGAGCCCTGCCAGCGAGGCCCCCACCACGGCCACGGTCTCCAACGCCACGTGCTCCCTCCCTCCCCGGATCTGGCCTCCCCGGATCTGGCCTCCCCGATTTGGTCCCGACGCGCATCGACCCCTGTCCAGGGGGGGCGGACAAGGGTCGATGCTACGGCGCTTACCGGGCCGAAACCACGGGCGCTCGTTCCTGCGGCAACCGGATTCCGACGACTCGCGCCGCCCCCCGGTGCCGTGAGATCTAGAGTATCTACTCCGTAGTATTCGATGTCAAATCCGGGACCCGGAACCTGGGACCGAATGCCTGCGAATGGGAGCGTGGCGTGGGCGAGTGGCGCATCGACGAGTTGGCGCAGCGAGCCGGCGTCGCGGTCGACACGATCCGCTACTACCAGCGCGAGGGCCTGCTGCCCGCCGGTGAGCGCGCGGGGCGCGCGGTGCGGTACGGACCACGCCATCTCGAGCGCCTCGAACGCATCCGCGCGCTCCAGTCGCGCCGGTTCTCGCTCGCCGCGATCCGGGCGTTGCTCGATCCCGAGGGTGGTCCGGGGTCACTCGAGACCCTCCTCGCCGGACGCGAGGGCGCGGCGTACGACCACGACGAGCTGATCGACGCGGCGGGCGTCGCCATCGACCTCGTGCGCGGACTCGAGAAGACGGGATTGCTGCGCGCTCCCGACACGATCGGCCAGTCGGCCTACGACGCCGACGACGTCGACGTGCTCCGATCCTTCGTCCACCTCCGGAGCCTCGGAGTGCCCGACGACGTCCTCTTCGAGCTCGCCCGGATCCTGAACGACGGTATCGAGTCCGTCCAGCAGCAAACCGCCGCGGTGTTCCACGGTGAGCAAGGACCCGACTGGGGTCCTGGAGTGCTCGAACAGTTCAAGGTCGACACGACGGGCGAGTCGGCGCGCATGGTGCGAGACATGCGCGCGATCGCCGACTACGTGCAACACCGCAGCATCCAGCGGATTGTGCTGCGCGAGCTCGAACAACCACGTGGCGCGCGGCATCCCCACGCTGAACGTTGAACTCCTGCTACTCCGGCGCTACGACTTCAGGACCAGGTAGAAGAGCGCGTAGTAGACGACGACGAGCACGCCACCCGCGATGAGCGCGTTCTTGTGACTCTCGTACATCCAGTTCGTCGCGTTCTGGCCCACGCCGCCGATGACACCGAGCGCGTTGAGCTCGAGCACCGCCAAGATCACGACCGCGATGATCCAGTAGGTCGCGCGGTCGCCGCTGCTCGGCAAAGGCTTGAAGCCGGCACTCGCGAGGAAGTGGCCGGTGCCGACCATGAACATGAGCATGGCGAACGAGAAGATCGTGTTCTGTCGTGACGCGAGCGCCGCCTTACGCCCGGCCGCAGCAGCTGCGGGATCGGCTTCGCCGCCGGCCTGCACGTTGCGCGCGTTCGCGATCACCTGCTTCTGGTGCCGCCAGATCACGCCCCAGACGTTGACGAACATCACGAGCGCGAGCAGGACGCCGGTCGCGATGCTCATACCGCTGGCGGTCTTCAAGTAGTCGGTGTCGGTGAGCTGGATCTTCCCGCCGTTGCCGCCCTGGAACAGCAGGATCATGATGCCGGTGGCGACGGTCGCCACCGCGGCCCACCGGAACCACCAGAGCGCGCGCGAGGCAAGCTTGTCGATCGCGTTGTTGCGCGCCGCGGCGTCCATCTGCGCGAACGACGGCACCTGCACGAAGTTGAAGTAGTAGAGAAGGCCGATCCAGGTGATCCCCACGACGACGTGGGCCCACCGCGAGGCGAACGCACCGCCGCTCCGGCTGATGATGTTCAGGGCGTCGGCGACGACCATGACATCCACCCCCAATCCGGCTGCCCTCATCGGACCCGGCAGCGGCCGCAAGCTAGCACCAACGGTCGTGCGGGGCACGGAGCTCGTCCCCGGCCGACCGCGAGCGGTTCTTGCTGTTTATACCTTTTCTTCCTATCCTCCCGAACATGGAGTTTCTTCGCCGGTCCGCATCCCTGCTGGTCGTGCTCTCGGTCGAGGCGATCGCGGTCGCCGCGGTCCATCGCCTCGGCACCCGCGCGCCCTTCAACCTCCCGATGGACGACCTCGAGCCCTGGCTGCGCGCGGCGCCGGAGGACGCGTTGGCCGCCGCGCTGCGCGTGGTCGCGCTGGTGTTCGCATGGTGGCTGCTGGTTGCGACGGTCGCGTATGCGTGTGCGCGCGCGGTAGCGATCCCGGCAGCAGTACGCGCCTGCGAGTGGGCCACCCCGCGCACGATCCGACGCACGGTCGACCGCGTGCTCGCCGCGTCGATCGTCGCGGGCGCGGTCACCGCACCGGTGAGCGCGCACTCCGTCGGCGCCGTCCAAGATCCGCCTCCCCAGGTGAGCGTCGACGTGCGGAGTGGTAAGAGCCTCGAGACACTGCCCAGCGAGTGGTCACCACCGGTCGGCGTGGATCCACCCATGGATCCACCCATCGATCGACTGGCGGCAACCGTCGTTGTCGCGCCGGGCGACAACCTGTGGGATCTGTCGGCTTCCGCGCTCGCCAGTGAAACCGGGCGCGAGCGCGGCACTCTCGAGAACGACGAGGTGGCACGTTACTGGCGCACGGTGTGCGACGCGAACCGCGAAACACTTCGCTCGGGCAACGTGAACCTCATCTACCCCGGTGAGGTCGTCGCGCTCCCGCCCGCTACGTGACGGTGTCCGACAGCCAGCGGAACCGTTCGTAGCGCTCGGCCACCGGCTCCAACCACTCTGCTCGCGGCTCCACCGTCCTCCCGACGCGCGCCCAGCGACGGGCGTCCTGCATCGCGGTCGGCTCCTCGAGGCCCGCCGCCATGCGTGCGAGCCACGCCGAGCCCAGCGCCGCGCCGTCGGGCACCGCGGCGCAGTCCACCGGCAGCCCCGTGGCATCCGCGAGCGCTTGCACCCACTCGTCGACGCGGATGCCGCCCCCCGACGCGACGATCCGCGCCGGCTGCGCGCCGATCCCCTCGCGGGTCGCGTCGATCGCTCGCCGCACGACGAAGCCCGACGCTTCGTACGCGGCACGGCGTACCGCCGCGGCGTCGTGGGTGAGGTCGAGCCGGTCGAGCGTCGCGCGCCGGTCGGGATCGTTGAGCGGGGAGCGTTCGCCGCGCGCGTACGGCGCCCACACCGGAACGCGATTCGGCTGCGCCGTCGCGCCACCCGGTACCGCGCCGACCATGCGGCCAACCCAGTCGCAGAACATGCCGCCCGCGTTGCTCGGACCCCCCACCATGGTGTTCCCCGCGGCGCGGTTGGGTACGACCACGTACCCGGGCACCTCGCCCTCACCGCCCGTGATCACCCACACGATGAGGGTCGTGCCGAGCAACACGAGCACGTCTCCCGGATCGTCGGCTCCGGCCACCATCTGTTCCGCGAATGCGTCGATGCAGCCAGACGCGAGCACCGCGCCGTCTCCGGGCAATGTGCCCACGCCGGCGCCGGTGGGCAGCACACGCGGGAACTGCTCGACCCGGGCGCCGAGCTCGGCCGCGAGGCCGGCGTCCCAGTCCGTGAAGTTGTAAACGGGGTACGCGGTCGAGGCGGTCGTGGTGTCGACGGCGGCCACGCCCGAGAGCGCATGGTTGGCGACGGCCTGCGCGGGCCAGAGGCCGTACGCATCCGGCGCGGCGTCGGTGGCCCAGCGGACGAAACCGCCGAACTCCATGCCGGTCGCGGGCGCGCCCGGGTCTGCGCCGGCGCGGCCGCGCTCGTCGCCATAGAGGACACCGGGAAGGAGCGGCGTTCCGCTCGCGTCGACGGCGGTCAACGACGGGACCATCGCCGACACGCACACGCCGCGCACGCCGTCGGCGTCGAGCGCGGCCAGCGCGGCCAGCGGCCCGTCGCGCCATGCCACGGCCGCGTCGTGTTCGAGCCGCTCCGGCGCGGGAACGCGGTACTCGTGCGGAATACGTGTGGACCCAACCACGTCGCCGTCGCCGTCGACCGCGACCGCCTTCACCGACGAGGTACCGATGTCGATCCCAACCGTGAGCTCGGTCATGGCGCGAGTGCCTCCAGCACCTCGTCGTGCAACAGCCCATTCGTTGCGAGTGCGTTCCCGCCGTCGGCGCGCGGCACACCGTCGAGATCGGTGAAGCGCCCGCCCGCGGCCTCGACGATCACCATGGGCGCGGCGAGATCCCAGAGCGCGAGGCCGTTGGGCTCCACCGCGATGTCGATCGAGCCGTCGGCGACCATGACGTACTGCCAGAAGTCGCCGAAGCCGCGGGAGCGCCAACACCGCCGCGCGAGCGCGAGGAACGCGTCGCCGCGGCCCACGGCTTCGAAGTCGCGCGGCGCGTCGAAGGCAAGATGCGCATCCTCGATGCTCGCTACCTTCGACACAGTCACGGCCTCTCCGTCGCGGAAGGCGCCGCCGTCGCGCGTTCCCCACCAGCGCGATCCGAGCGCGGGTGCCGACACCACGCCCACCGACAGTTCGCCGTCACGCTCGAGCGCGATGAGCGTGGCCCACACCGGTATGCCGCGTGCGTAGCTCTTCGTGCCGTCGATGGGGTCGACGATCCACCGGCGGCCGGTGGAGGCGCCACTGGCCCCTAACTCCTCCCCCAGCACCGAGTCCGACGGGCAGGCTTCCGCGAGGAGTTCGCGCACCTTCTCTTCCACCGAGCGGTCGGCCTCCGTGACGGGCGTGAGATCCGGCTTGGTGTCGACGACGAGGTCGGACGCGCGGAAACGCCGGAGCGCGATGCGGTCGGCGGCATCGGCAAGCTCGAGGGCGAACGCAAGATCGGTGTCGATGCGCGAGGAATGTAGCCAACTGCGCGTCCCGGCCCGCGAGACTGAGGTTCGTGGCGCGGAACTGGATCGTCGGTGGCGTCGTGGTGCTCGTGCTCGCAGCCGCCGGCGCCGCCGTGGCACTAAGGGCGAAGGAAGGCGGCGGCAACGACGCCCAGTCGGCTCCGGCCACCAACTCGACCGCCCCCACCGCTCCGGCGTCGAGCACGACCGCACCCCCGACGACCGCACCCCCGACGACCGCACCGGCCGAAACGACCGTCGCCCCGACCACCAGCGCTCCACCGGCTCCGGGATCACCCGCTGGATCACCACCGGGTCCGTGCGGTGTCGAGGTGGGTGCGATTCGGGCGGCCGTCGACAACGGCGTGACGGGTGCGCGCGACGGCGCCGAGGTGGCGGAGTGCCGGCTCGCCGCGGTCGACCCGTCGTGGGCGCTGGTGTTTCTCGACCCCAAGTCGGGCGCGGAGTTCGCCGAGTCGACCGTCGTGCTGCACGGAGGCGGGGGCGCGTGGACAATTGTCGACATGGGAACCAGCCAGATTGGGTGCGGCAAGGTGCCCCAGCAGGTGCTCGTCGACCTCGGCCTCTTCTGCGTCGGTTCCGGGAGCACCCGTTGAGCGCGCGGCACGAGCTGGTGTCGTCGGTCGACGCGCTGATCGCCGGCGCGTCAGCGCGCGAACCGATGCTGTACGACGTCTTTGGTTGACTGATAGCTATATGTTTGATATATATACGTTATGAGTATCACGTTCAACGAGAAGCCCAGCAAGATCGTGGATCTGTCGGCCTTCATCGGGCAGGCGGACGCCGCCGCCCGCGAGCGACCGGTAGCTGTCGCTGTCGCCGACCTCGACCGGTTCGCTGCGATCAACGAAACGTTTGGCACGGCCACCGCCACGCGTGGGCTCGCGGCCTGGGAGCGAACGCTCACCGGGAGCCTCCCCGACGACGCGGTCGTCGCTCGCATCAGCGGCGACGAATGGGCAATTGCTCTCCCGGGCGCGACCGCGGAGAGTGCGCTGATCGTGCTCGAGGAAATCCGTTCGCACTTCTCGTCACACCGAGTCGACGGAATCGATGTCGACCTCGACGTGTCGATCGGGATCGCCGGCCGCCCTCCCCATGCACCGACGATCGAGGACGCGGCACGCGCCGCGGTTGAGGCTTTGATGCGCGCGAAACGAGAGGGGCGCGGGCGGGTCGTCATCTACGTCGAGGAGAAGATGACGATGAAGAGCAACTACTACCCGCGTGCGTCACTCGACCGGCTCGCCAAGCTGTCCGCCGCAACTGAGCGCACCGAGGCGAGCTTGCTCCGCGAAGCGCTCGACGACCTGTTCCGGAAACATCGCGACGAGCTCTAGTGGCTCAAACGCTCGCGAGGTCCTTGCCCATCACGAATCCGACGTGAGCGCCGTCGACGAGCGCGTCGACCTGATTGCGGAACTCGCGGTCGACGCGTGACAGTCGTACACGCAGTTGTGGGACCCCCTCGTATGAGGCGCGCCACGCGTCGAGGCCCATGAGCGGTCCTCGTAACAACTCCTCGACCTGCTCGTCGTAGCGTTCCGGCGCGTAGGCCCATTGCAGGAAGAGGTCAGCCGAGAAGCCGAGATGAAGGTAGAAGTCGGCCTGATCGTCGGCACCGAGGTCGATTCGACGCACGTCCAGTTCGTGAGCCGTCTCCTCCACTGCCTCCACGAGGGCGCGCCCGATGCCCGCGCCGCGCGCCGCGGGGATGACACCGATGATGCGAAGCGTGACCGTGCCCGGCGTCGTGCGGAACGCGAGCGCAGCGCCGATCGGCTCGCTGTCCTCCTCGGCGACGAGCATCAGCGGGCTGTCGTCCTCGAAGTGCTCCACGAGCTCGCGACAGCGCCGGGTGCCGTCATGGGCCGACAACGGCGGGTCGAACTGCCGGCCAGCCAGGTCGTACACCTGTTCGAGCTCGACGATGGAGCGAACGGGCCTGATCGTCACGGTTGCCATCGTGCGACCGTACGCCCGTCGATGCGATCATGGCAGCGTGATTTCCGCGGATGACGTGCGTCGCGTTGCCCTGTCGCTGCCGGCCTCCACCGAGAAGCCGTCGTACGGCACGCCGGGGTTCCGGGATGTCGAGGAGCTCACCGAGCTGCTCACCGAGGCCTGGCGAGTGCGAGCGCCGCAGAAGTTGCTCACGGCCTTCGACGCCCGAGCACAGCTGAACCGGTTACCGGACCACTGCGATGGATCGGCCTACTCGGGCCGGCACCGGTTGACCATCGTGCCGATGCCCTCGATCTCGGTCCGCACCTGATCGCCGGGCGCGAGCGCGGGCATCGGAGTGCCGTCGAGCGTTCCCGGCGAGCCGCACAAGCAGAGCATGCCGGGAAGCAGGGTCATGAACGACGACAGGAGCGCGACGAGCTCCGAGACGCTCGCGAGCATGTCGCGTGTGTTCGCGTCGACCCGCAGCACGTCGTCGATCCAGCACCGCGTGCGCAGCGCGCTCGGGTCGACGAGCTCGTCGAGGGTCAGGAGCACGGGACCGATCGGGCAGAACGTGTCGATGCTCTTGCCGAGCGTCTTCGCCGGCAAGTGCTGCCACTCCCACGGTGACGGCGCGCCGCCGAATTCGTGCACGCGTTCGGTCACGTCCTGGGCGACGACGAAGCCCGCAACGGCATCGAGCGCCGACGCGGGCGAGAGGTGCCGCGCACTGCCGCGCGTGACCACACCAAGTTCCGGCTCGGCGATCACGAACGCGCGGCCGAGCGGAAGGCGGTTCGGATTGGGCAACACGATGTCGTCGAACGGTCCGCTGACGCTCGTCGGCGACTTGCCCACCACCATCGGGAACTCGTTGCGCTCGGCCGGCGGGAAGTTGGCGATCACCGAGAAGACGGCCGGCGGACGCGGCACCGGAGGACCAAGACGAACATCCGCGAGTGCGCGACCGTTGTTCCGATTCACGCCCCCAGCTGCGAGCTCGAGCAACACGTCCCAGTGCTCCCCAAGAAGCTCCATCGGATCGGAGGGCAGCCGTCCTCCGGACGCGTGCTCGACGTCGAAGACCTGAGCGCCACCGAGAAGCGCGGCGCGGCCGTCGACAGTTGCGAGCCTCACGGCACTGCGGCGAGCGCGGCGATGAAGGGCTCGCGTACCGCTGGGTCGCAGTGCTGTTCGACGAGCGCGGCCTTCGACCCGAGCGGATCGGTGCCGGCGGGATGATCGACGCCGTCACCGCATGCGAGCGGGACGTCCGACGATCCGTCCCAGCCGTCGAGGGGAAAGGTCGCGTCGACGCGGACGGCGCGGCCGTCGATGGTGAGGGTCGGGTAGGTGTGCACGTCGACGAGGCCGTCGGGGGGAACCGCCGCCGCCACCTCCGCACCCCAGCGTTGCGCGGCGAGGTCGGGGGTGACGCGGTAGACGCGATGCCACAGGGTCGGCTCGAGCCCGGGCCACCGTTCGCTCACGATCTCTGCCAGGAGCAGGTGCTTGATGGAGCAGGTGCCCCGCCCCTCGGAGAGCACGCCGCGCGCGGAACGGTCAGCGGGGCGGCCGTACGGGATACGGCTGATCTCGACGACAAGGTCGACCACACCGTCGCTGACCATCGGCCCACGCTACGGGAGGCGGCGCTCGTGGACGAGCGACCCGTAGTCAGGATTCGACGGGTTGGGGTGGCGGCGGGCCGACGTATCGCGCGCTCGGGCGGATGATCGCCGAGTCCTTCGCCTGTTCGAGGACCTGCGCGCTCCAGCCGACGATCCGGCTCACGGCGAACGTGGATGTGAACAACGCACGCGGGAGGCCACAGAGATGCATCACGACCGCCGCGTAGTACTCCACGTTCGTGTGGAGCTCGCCGCCCGGCTTCAAGTGGGCGAGGACGCGTTCGACGGTGCCTTCGACCTCGACCGCGAAGTCCACCAGGGACCCGCCGAAATGCTCGGCGACCGCGCGCAGCATCTTCGACCGCGGGTCGGCGGTCTTGTAGACAGGATGACCGAAGCCCATGATCCGCTCGCCGCGGGTCACGGCATCGGTGATCCAGGCCTCGGCCCGGTCGGGTTCACCGATGGCGTCGAACATGTCGAGCACACGGCTCGGTGAGCCGCCGTGGCGCGGTCCGGAGAGCGCGCCGAGCGCCGCGACGATCGCCGCGCCCACATCCGCACCGGTCGACGCGACGACACGCGCGGTGAAGGTCGACGCGTTGAACCCGTGATCGAGCGCGAGCACCAGGTACTGGTCGAGCGCGCGCGCCCGCGCCGGATCGGGTTCCACACCGTTGATCATCCAGAGATAGTTCGCGGCGTCCCCCAGGTCGTCGCGCGACGGCACGGGCTCGAGACCCTGACCGGACCGGTGGATCGCCGCCACCAGCGTCGGCGCCACCGCACTCAGCCGGAGCAGGTTCGCGCGCAGCGCCGCAGCGTCGGCGTCGACGATGGCCGGCATCTCCTCGATCCCCGCGACGTGCGAGAGCAGTGTCCGCAGGCACGTCAGCGGAGCGGGGCAGGCCGAGGCGACGGGCGCGACGAGACCCATGACCGGTGCCGGCACTCGGCGCAACAGGCGGAACTCCTCGGCGAAACGCTCACGTTGCCGGTGGTCGGGCAGCGTCCCCTCGATCAGCAGGTGGGCGACGTCCTCGAAGCTCCGCTTCTCCGCCAGTTCGGGCGCCGAGTACTGGCGGTAGTGGTAGAAGCCTTCCTCGCCACGGACGTCGCCGAGCTCCGTGTCAGCCACCACAACGCCCTTCAGCCCCCTGGCTACGTCCGCCATATCGCCTCCCGTCTCGATGTTTCCCCACCCATGATCGGTCGGGGCCCATCATGTTGTCAACATTGATTTCATCAATGCATTTGTGCAACGATGAGCGGGTGGCATCCGGCAAGGACTGGCTCCTCACCGCGGAGGCAACCGCGCGCCTCGCAGTGAAACCCCAGACGCTCTACGCGTACGTGAGCCGCGGGCTCATCCGGAGCGAGCGCGTGCCCGGCACCCGCATCAGCCGCTTCCGCCGCGACGACGTCGAGCGCGTCGCTCTGCGAGCGCGGGGCACCACGCCCCCTGGCCGCCTCGACGTCGTCATCGACACCGAGCTCACCTATCTCGATCCCGACGGCTTCCTCGCCTACCGCGGCTGGGACGTGGTGGAAGCCGCGGCCACCTCGACCTACGAGAACGTCGCCGAGTGGCTGTGGACCGGTGAGCGCGTGGGCGCGCCCGAGTGGTCGGCCCCCGATGCCGCGGTGCGCGTCGGCAAGGCGGTGCAGCGCGCGTTGCCGACGACCGCGACGCTCCCCGACCGGCTCCGCGTGATCGTCAGTGCACTCGCGACCACCGATCCGTTGCGCTACGACCGACGGCCCGAGGCGGTCGTGGTGACCGCGCGCGCAATGATCGCCTCGCTGGTCGCTGCGCTCCCGATGGTCGAAGGCACGACCGAGCCGCGCGCTCGTTCCATCGCGGCGCAACTCTGGCCCCGGCTCAGCCGGATGCGCGCGACCTCCGCCCGTGTCCGCGCCCTCGACGCCGCGCTCATCCTGCTGGCCGACCACGAGCTCGCGGCGTCGGCGCTGGCGGCGCGAGTGGCTGCGTCCACCTGGGCTGATCCGTACCTCGTGGTCGGCGCGGGCCTGGCCGCCGCAGGCGGGCCGTTGCACGGCGGTGCGTCGAGCGCGGTGCGGTCGCTGCTCGCGCGGGTGCAGGGCGCGGTGACCGCGACCGCCGCGATCGGCGACATCCTGCGGAACGGTGAGCTCGTGCCCGGTTTCGGGCATCGCGTCTACGAGGTTCCCGACCCGCGCGCGGGCGCGCTCCTCTACGCCGTCGAGCGCATGAAGCCACCGGCAAGTTTGTGGCGCGCCGCGAACGACATCCTCGACGTGATGGCGACCCGCGACGGTCCGAAGGTGAACGTCGACTTCGGCCTTGCCGTGTTCACCGAGGCCTGCGGGATGGCGCAGGACGCCGGCGAGGCGATTTTCGAGATCGCCCGCTGCGCAGGTCTCATCGCGCACGGCATCGAGGAGTACGAACACCGGCTCCGGTACCGGCCGCGCGCGGCATACGTGGGCCCTCGCCCGGAATAGTCGAGCCAGTCAGTCGAGCCAGTCAGTCGAGCCAGTCAGTCGAGCCAGTCAGT
>JBBDHW010000039.1:100346-105598 GCA_040880805.1 Acidimicrobiia bacterium
GAGCCAGTCAGTCGAGCCAGTCAGTCGAGCCAGTCAGTCGAGCCAGTCAGTCGAGGAGGTCGGGCTGCTCGCGCACGATCTTCTCGTAGAGCGGACCGAACGAGACGAAGCCGCTCACGTGCTCCCCCACCTGGTTGCGAGTGAGGCGCGCCATCTCGGAGTCGATGAGCACCGGCGTACCGGCGGCCTCTGCGAGGAGCTGCGCCTGGCAGGTGCGTTCCATGGTGACGAACCACCACACCGCTTCGTCGACCGAGTGTCCGGCCGTGAGCAGCCCGTGGTTGCGCAGGATGACGGCCTTCCGCTCACCGAGTGTGTGCGCGATGCGCTTGCCCTCGTCGGCGTCGAGGACGACGCCGGTGTAGTCGTCGAACAGCGCGTGGTCCTCGAAGAACGCGCACGCATCCTGGGTGAGCGGGTCGAGGAGCCGGCCGAGCGACGACCACGACTTGCCGTAGATCGAGTGCGAGTGCGCCGCCGCGATCACATCGGGCCGCGCCGCGTGCACCGCCGAATGGATGGCGAAGGCCGCGGTGTTCACGGTGGCCTCCCCCTCGACGACCTCACCCTTGTCGTTGACGCGGATGAGGTCGGAGGCACGGATGTGGCTGAAACTCATGCCGAACGGGTTCACCCAGAAATGATCGAGGTGCTCGGGGTCGCGCGCCGTGATGTGGCCGGCAACTCCCTCTTCGAACCCGAACTTCCCGAAGATGCGGAAGCCGGCGGCGAGCCGCTGCTTGCGGTGTAGCCGCTCTTCCTCGACGGATCCGAACTGCGGCAGGTACCAGCGATCGTCTTCCGGCATGGTCACGAACCTCCCCTGAGGTGTCTCGCGAGCGTAGTCACGGCCGGAAGGCGGCGAGACCGTCGAGCTCCTCCACCCGGCCGTCGTCGTACACGAGGAGGCCGGTCGCGCCTCCATCGGCGATCAGGCCTCGACCGTCTGCCGACCCGGCGATGAAGGCGGCCTTGGCGAGCACCTCCGCGCGCCAGGCCTCGCCGTCGACGACGGTGACCGACGCGAGACCACTCGCCGCCGGCAACCCGGTGCGCGGGTCGATCAGGTGGTGGAGCACGTGCCCGTCGCGTTCCCACGCGCGGCGGAGACGCGTGCTCGTCGCGATGGCGCCCTCGCTGAGCGCGAGCATCCCGGTGGCACCGGTTTCGAGCTGGTCGTCGACCGCGACGACCCAGCCGTGCGGTTCGGGTGCGGCGCCGATCGCGCGCAGGTCGCCTCCGAGGTTCACGAGCGCGCCGCTCGCGCCGTGGTCGACGAGCTCGCGCGCGACCAGGTCGGCGGCGTAACCCTTGCCGATTCCACCGAGATCGAGTGCGACGCCAGGCGGCAGTGTGAGGGCGGACACACGGGCGTCGAGCACGATGCCCGCACATCCGGGGGCGGGCGCGGGGTCAGCGGACGGGCCCGCACCTTCCGACGCCACCCGGTCGAAGTCACGGTCGTAACCCGCGGCGATCACCGCGGGCAGGCGGGGGGGGGGGTCGCGCCCGCGGGGGGTGGGCCACGGCGGCACCGCGCGCTCGACGAGCGCGAACGTCTCGGCCGACACGACCACCGGACTGGAGGAGCCAGATCTCCATTCGGGCACGGAGCCGGCGGCGTTCAGCGCGCAGAGCTCGCTCGTGGGGCGAAACCGGCTCCAGAGCTGCTCGAGTCGCTCGATCGCGTCGGCGGCGCGCGCACCCGCATCGGACGGGCCGTCGAGCACGAGGACGGTCACGTCGGTGCCCATCGCGCGGAAGTTCGTCGCAACCGGTGCCTGCGCTGTCACGAGACCAACCGTACCGACCCTTTAGCCTGGATCATCGTGCGAGTGGCAGCGATGGACCTCGGAACGAACTCGTTCCACCTTCTCGTCGCCGAGGTCCACCCCGACGGCCACCTCGACCCGCTCGTACGCGAGAAGGAGATGCTCCGGCTCGGCGACGTCGTGAGCCGCCACGGCTCGATCCCGCCCACCGCCGCCGACCAGGCCGTCGCCACCGTTCGCCGGTTCCGCCTGCTCGCCGAAGCCGCCGGTGCCACCGAGCTGCTCGCGAAGGCAACGAGCGCGATCCGCCGCGCCGAGAACGGCGCCGAGCTCGTGGATCGGATCGTTGACGAGACCGGTATCGCCGTCGACGTGATCAGCGGACACGAGGAGGCGCGGCTGATCTTCGGCGCGATCCGAGCGTCGGTCGTGCTCGACCCCGCTCCTGCAGTGTGCTTCGATCTCGGCGGGGGAAGTCTCGAGGTGATGGTCGGCGACACGCGCGGCATGCAATGGGCAGCGAGCCTCCCGCTCGGCGTAGCACGCCTCACGACCGAGCTCGTGCACTCCGACCCGCTCTCCAAACGCGATCGGCGCGCGCTGCACGCCCGGATCGTGGAAGAGCTCGCGAGTACGCGCGACGAAGTCCTCGGCTTCCGCCCCAAGCTCGCGGTCGGGAGCAGCGGCACCCTCGAGTGCCTCGCGCAGATGGTGGCGGCGCGGCGCGACGAAGAACCTCCGTCCTCGCTCAACCAGCTCACGATCACTCGCCACGAGCTCGAGCCGATGCACAAGGAGATCCTCGGATCGACCGCGTCCGAGCGCCTGCGCATGGACGGCCTCGACGCGCGGAGAGTCGATCTCGTAGTCGCGGGTTCGATGCTCCTTGCGATCGCGATGGAAGAGCTCGAGCTCGAGTCACTGACGATCTCGGAGTGGGCGCTGCGCGAGGGAATCGTGCTCGACGCCGTCGACCGCCGCGACCCTCAATTCGCATCGGGCGATCCGCGCGCCATCCGTCGCGAGGCGGTGCAGAGCCTGGGCCGGCGATGCAACCGGCCCGAGGCGCACTCGCGACAGGTCGCGATGCTTTGCCTCGAGCTCTTCGATGCCACGCAGGAGCTCCACGGGCTCGGAGCCGACGACCGGGAACTGCTCGAGCACGCCGCGTTCCTCCACGACATCGGCGAGCACGTCTCGAACTCGGGGCACCACCGCCACTCCGCGTACCTCGTGCGCAACGGGCAACTCCGCGGCTTCGCGCCCGACGAGATCGAGATGCTGGCGGCGCTGGTGCGGTGGCACCGCAGCGGCGACCCTCGGGTGTCGGACGAGTTCCCGTTGCTCGACGCCGACGCCATCGCCCGAGTCCGAGTGCTCACCGCGCTCCTCCGCGTCGGCGACGGGCTCGATCGCGGGAGAGAGCAGACCGTGTACGGGATCGACCCGATCATCACTCCGTCGCTCGTGCTCGTCCGCCTGCGCACGCGGGGCGACGCCGAGCTGGAGATCTGGGGTGCGCGCCGCAAGCGCGCGCTCTTCGAGAAGCTGTTCGACCGCGAGATGGAGCTCACCATCCATCCGGCGCTGCGCTGAGGAGCGAACGGCTACGAGCCGGGTATCCCGGCTCGTAGTGAGCGACCCGTAAGGTTGGAGCAATCATGCGAGCAATCCCGATCGGAAAAGAGTGGGTCCAAGAACCGGAAGCGCTGGTGGTGCGTTCGCCGTTCGACGGCCACGAGGTCGACCGCGTGCCGGCGTGCGACGCGAGCCACGTCGACCGTGCGGTCGCGGCGGCAGCCGCGGCACACCGTGAAGGCGCGCTGCCGGCGTGGAAACGCGCCGAGATCCTCGACCGCGCCGCGCAGCTCCTCTCCGAACGCCAGGAGCAGTTCGCGCGCACGATCGCCGAAGAAGCGGCCAAGCCGATCAAGACCGCGCGCGTCGAGGCGAGGCGCGCGGTATCGACCTTCACGTTTGCCTCAGCCGTTGCGCGCTCGCTCGCGGGCGACATGGTGCCGATGGACGCGTCCGACGTCGGGGAAGGGAAGCTCGCGTTCACGTTGCGCCTACCCGTCGGCGTCGTCGGTGCGATCAGCCCGTTCAACTTCCCCCTGAACCTCGTGGCCCACAAGGTCGCGCCCGCGATCGCCGCCGGCTGCCCGGTGGTGCTCAAGCCGGCGTCCCAGACTCCGCTCTCGGCGATCGCGCTCGCCGAGGTCCTCTTGAACGAGTGCGGCCTCCCGCCCGGCCACCTCAACATCGTCACCGGGAGCGGAGCGAAGGTCGGCGACCCGCTCGTCGACCACGACGACGTCGCGTTGATCACGTTCACGGGCTCGCCCGAGGTGGGCTGGGCGATTCGGGGCCGGGCGGCGCGCAAAAAAGTCGGGCTCGAGCTCGGCAACAACGCGCCGGTGATCCTCGAGCACGACGCCGACGTCACCACGGCAGCCAAGAAGATCTCGGTGGCCGGCTTCAGCCACGCGGGGCAGTCGTGCATCTCCACCCAGCGCGTGTACGTGCACGAGTCGCGAGCCAGCGAGTTCCTCGGTGAGCTCGTGCCGTACGTGGACGCGCTCGTGGTGGGCGACCCGCTCGACGATGCGACCGACGTGTCGTCGCTCATCTCCACCGGCGATACGCAGCGGGTCATGTCGTGGATCGACGAAGCGATCGCAGGCGGCGCGAGGGTCGCCTGTGGTGGCGACCTACGCGATGGGATGCTCGCACCCACCGTGCTCACCGACGTGGCTCCCGAGATGAAGGTATGCGCCCAGGAAGTGTTCGGGCCCGTGGTCACCGTCCAGACGTACACGTCGATCGACGACGCGCTGCGGCTCGCCAACGACACCCGCTACGGACTACAGGCCGCGATCTTCACCAACGACCTCTCGGTCGCGCTCCGCGCCGCGCGCGAGCTCGACTTCGGAGGCGTGCTCGTCAACGAAGTCCCCACGTTCCGCGCCGACCAGATGCCGTACGGGGGTGTGCGCGATAGCGGGAACACCCGTGAGGGTCCGCGGTACGCGGTGCACGAGATGACCGAGACCCGGCTGGTGATCCTCGGGTAGCTACCCTCGGACAATGAGGCGTCTGGCTGGCACTTCGACCGTTCTGGTGCTCCTCCTCGTCGCATGTGGCGGAGGAGGAGGGGGCGGAAATGGGAACGCCGCGGTCGAGGCCGGAGCGCGCGAGATCAAGGTGAACTCACGGAGCTACGCGTTCGCTCCGATGGATATCGACGTGCAGGCAGGTGAGGACATCGCCGTCGTGCTCCACTCCCAAGACCAGGCTCACGACTTCACGATCGAGGACAAGGGCCTCGTCGTGGCGGTCGACGGCGGGAAGACCGCCAAGGGCGGCTTCCGTCTCACGAAGTCGGGTACTTACACCTTCTACTGCTCGATCAGCGGGCACCGCGCCGCGGGTATGGAGGGTACGATCACCGCGAGTTGACGAGCGAACCTCCCCCTCCAC
>JBBDHW010000040.1 GCA_040880805.1 Acidimicrobiia bacterium
AGCCATGACCAACCATCCCACAACCGCGCGCTCAAATCAAGGACACTACACTAGCGGTCTGTCCCTCGAACGGCCACCCACTTCAGCGCGTCGCTCCGGACTCTTCGATCAAGTTGCACACGGCAGCGAGCGCGTCACGCTGCCTGATCGCATCACCGACCTCCCGCGCACGGCGGATCACACGTTCATCGCGGCCGGCTTCGAGCGCGGCGGTCAAGTCGGCGGTCGTCATCCGCCGGCGAGGAATCGACGCGGCCGCTACACCGGCGCGGACGAGTCTGGCGCCCGACGCATGCTGGTCGTAGGCGTGCGGAACGACGACCTGGGGGGTGCCGGCGCGAGCAGCGGCACCTCGTACTCGAGCTCTACGCCGTCAAACGAACCTCGCTCCATTCTGCACCCCCCATTGTCCCCGTTTGTGCCCTCGGCAAGCCGAGTCTGCCAGGCGTGCGCGGATTTGTACACTTTCCGTACTTCCGCTGTGTACACTTGACCGATGGACGTTGCAATGAGCACGTTGCGCGCGCACCTCGGTGACTGGCTCGATCGCGTTCGCGCCGGCGAAGAGATCGTGATCACGGATCGCGGTGTGCCCGTCGCGCGCCTCCTCGGAATGGATACCACGACCCTGATCGAGCAACTCACCCGAGAGGGGTTGATCACCAAGCCGGCACGGGCACAGCGGCCCCGGGCAACCGGTCGCCGTCGCGTGCGGGCGCGGGGTTCGGTGTCGGATCTGGTGAGCGCGCAGCGGCGCTGACGTGGCGATTATCTACTTCGACGCAAGCGCCTTCGTGAAGCTTGTCGTCGAGGAGGACGGCAGTGACCTCGCCGCTCGACTCTGGGATGGCTGCGACGCGGCCCTGAGCAGTCGTCTCGCGTATCCCGAGGTGCGCGCCGCCCTGGCCGCGGCCGGCCGCAACCAACAGTTGAGCGCACGTGATCTCGCGTCGGCCGAGGAAGGCTGGGAGGAGTTCTGGGCCGCGACCCGTCCCGTGGAGCTGACCGAAGCGGTCGGGCGGCACGCGGGTTCGTTGGCAGGCGCCCATGGCTTGCGTGGTGCCGACGCCGTGCATCTGGCCAGCGCGCTCGCGATCGGCGACCCGGAGCTGGTGGTCGCCGCGTGGGATGAGCGCCTACGCGACGGCGCGCACGCTTCGGAGTTGCGCGTGGCTCCGGCACCGAACGGTTAGCCGGGCGCGGGTTCTTTCGGCAGGCCGAGGACGCGTTCGCCGATGATGTTGCGCTGGATCTCGTCAGATCCGCCGGCGATGCGCAACGACGGCGCCACGAGGAAGCTGAGCGTCCAGTCGCGCAGTTCCGGCGCGCCGCTGATCGCGTCGGCACCGCCGAGTTGCAGGGCCACGTCGGCGCCGTGCTTCATCAGCCGTGCGATTGCGAGCTTGGCGACGGATGCCTCGGGGCCCGGGAACGATCCGCGCGAGAACGCAGTGACGATGCGGAAGCCGATGTAGCGGAGGATCGTCTCCTCGATGGCGACAGCCGCGATCTCCTGCCGCACGCGCGCATCGGAACTGCCCGGTCGGCCCGCAGCCTCGGCCCGGCGCGCCAGTTCGGCGAGACCGCTCGCGATCGTCCCCTCACCGACGAGCTGCGAGATCGCGGCGCGCTCGTTGAGCAGCGTGGTCTGCGCGACCCCCCAACCCGCGTTGACGTCGCCGATGCGATCGGAGTCGGGTACGCGCACGTCGGTGAAGAACACTTCGTTGAAGTGCGCGCCCCCCGTGAGCTGTCGTAGCGGCCGCACTTCGATGCCCGGCGTGCTCATGTCGAGCCCGAAGTAGGTGATCCCCTTGTGCTTGGGAACGTCGGGATCGGTGCGCACGAGCAGCATCCCGCGCTGGGAGTGGTGGGCGCCCGACGACCACACCTTCTGCCCGTTCACGATCCAGTCGTCGCCGTCGCGCACCGCGGACGTGCGCAACGACGCGAGGTCGGACCCCGCACCCGGTTCGCTGAAGAGCTGGCACCAGATCTCTTCGCCGCGCATCAACGGCCGCAGCCATCGTGTCTTCTGTTCGGCGGTTCCGTGCGCGATCACGGTCGGGCCGGCGAGCATGATGCCGATGCGGAACTGGTGGTCGGGAACGTCGAACTTCGACCGCTCCTGGTGGAACACGATCTCCTGCGCGAGACCGACGCCTTGACCGCCGTACTCCGCCGGCCAGGCCACCGCGGCCCAGCCGTCGTCCGCCGCGCGCGCCTGCCACTCCTGGGCGTGCGCGATGCCCTCGGTCTGGTCGAACGCGGGATCGAGGATCGCGGTGATGTCGGTCCCGGCCGTGGGGGAGCGGGGCGGCGCGTTCGCGGTGAGCCACTGGCGGGCCTCCGCCCGGAACGCGGCTTCCTCGGGAGTGTCGGCGAAGTCCATCCTCGTCGTACAATAAACGGCGGTTCACGCCCGCCCAGCGAGAGAGGCCCAGCGAGAGGCCCAGCGAGAGAGGTACGGGTGCAGACGGCGTCCCACGACCGCGTCATGGCGGAGATTCACCGGCTCGGCCTCACCGAAGCCGTTGTCCAACTCGAAGCCGACGGGCTTGCGATCGTGCCGCCCGAACTCGTCGGCCTCGAGCCCCGCTCCGTCGACCGCGTGCTCGAGCGCGTCCTCGACGTGATGGAGCGGCGCAACGGCGTGCGACCCGACATCGAGTCGGGGGAGACCCACCGCAACGTCTTCTTCCCCACCCTCTACTACTTCCTGTTCGAGGATCCCGTGTTCCAGGAGTGGCTGCTGCACCCGGCGGTCCTCGCGCTCGTCACCTACCTCTTGGGCGAGAGCTGCATCCTCTCCACCACCGCCGTGTTCATGAAGGGCCCTGCCGACGAGAGTGATCGCGAGCTGCAACTCGGCCTGCACAGCGACCAGCAGATGGTGCCCCAACCGTTCCCGCCGTACGCGTTGATCTGCGGCGCGACCCTGTTGCTCACCGACTACTCGAAGGACGCGGGCGCGTTCGCGTACGTGCCGGGCAGTCACAAGCTGGCACGCCACCCCGCCGGCCGGGAAGGAACGAGTGCTGCAGTGCCGATCGACGCGCCCAAGGGTTCGCTCGTGATCCACCACGGCGCGCTGTGGCACGGGTCGTTCCCGCGCACGAAACCGGGTCTGCGCATCGGAATGGCGTACGCGTTCACGCGCGCGTTCATGACGCCCCTCGAGGAGTACCGCGGGCACGTCACCAAGGAGATGTTGGAGAGCCATCCCCCGCGCTTCGCCACCCTGATGGGTCAGGCCGTCCCTACCGGTTCCACCGAGTCTGGCCCCAACCTCGACACGGTGTACTACGCGGTCGCGCGTTCGCCCTGGGACTGAGCGAGAGGACGGAACCGTCGATGACGCAGGTGCCGATCGCCGAAGGCGTGTTCACCTGGCCCAGTGATGCGCCGCGCCTACTCGGCGCGCGCTGCGGCGAGTGTGGCACGCACACGTTCCCCACGCAGCCCGGATGCCCGCGATGCGGTTCCGAGGCGATGGCAACCGTCGAGCTCGCAGATCGCGGCACGTTGTTCACGTTCACAACGCAGGGGTTCCTCCCGAAGGAGCCCTACACCGGCCCCGAGACCGAAGAGAACTTCGCCGGCTTCGTGGTCGGGTACGTCGAGCTTCCCGGTGAGGTCATCGTCGAGACGCGCATCACCGAGTCCGATCCGGCACAACTGCGCATCGGCATGCCGGTGCAACTCGTGGTCGTCCCGTTCCGGCGTGAGCCCGACGGCACCGAGGTCATGACCTACGCGTTCGCGCCGGTGACCGAGAGCGGTGTGCGATGAACGTTGCCATCGTCGGTGTCGGCCTCCACCCCTTCGGCCGGTTCGAGGGCGTCACCGGACTCGACCTCGGCGCGTACGCCGTGCGCCAGGCGGTACGCGACGCCGGCGTCGAGTGGCCCGCCGTGCAGTTCGCGTTCGGCGGCAGCCTGGCGGGCTTGCTGCCGGGCTCCGACGAGTCGGTCCAGGCCGACCAACTCGTGAACCTGCTCGGGCTCACGGGTATCCCGTTCACCAACGTGCACAACGGCTGCGCGACGGCCGGCAGCACGATCGCGATGGGGGCTGCCCTCATCGAGTCGGGTCAGTGCGACCTTGGTGTGTGCGTCGGGTTCGACCGCCATGCGCGCGGGCATTTCAACGCAACTCCCGAACAGTCGGGTCTGCCGCACTGGTACGGCGACCTCGGTTTCATGATCACCACACAGTTCTTCGCGATGAAGATCAACCGCTACATGCACGATTACGGGATCACGCACGACACGCTGGCGAAGGTCGCGGCGAAGAACTACCGAAATGGTGGCTTGAACCCCAACGCGTGGCGACGCAAGCCATTCAGCGAGGAGGAGATCCTCGAGTCGCGGATGCTCAACTACCCACTCACGCAGTACATGTTCTGCTCACCCGACGAAGGCGCAGCCGCGGTGGTGTTGTGCCGCGCCGATCTCGCACACCGCTACACCGATCATCCCGTGTACCTGCGCGCGGTCGCGATGCGCACGCGCAAGTTCGGCTCGTTCGAAGTGTTCGCGCCGTGGCTCGCGGTCGAGCGCGGCCACAGTCCCACCGTCGACGCTGCGGCCGCGTGCTTCGAGCAGGCGGGCATCGCGCCGTCCGACGTCGACGTCGCGCAGCTCCAAGACAGCGAGTCGGGCGCGGAGATCATGCACATGTCGGAGACCGGGCTGTGCGCCGACGGCGAGCAGGAAGCGATGATCCAGGCGGGCGACACCGAGATCCGCGGTCGGCTCCCCGTCAACACCGACGGCGGGCTCATCGCCAACGGCGAGCCGATCGGCGCTTCGGGGATGCGCCAGGTGCACGAGATCGTGCTGCAGCTGCGTGGCGAGGCCGGCGAGCGTCAAGTACCCGGCTCACCGTCGGTCGGCTTCACCCAGGTCTACGGCGCCCCCGGCGTCAGTTGCTGCACCCTCCTCACCACCTGAGCGCACGCGGCGGGTGCCTTGACCATCGTGTGAACACAAATTAACGTCCAAGCGGCACAGTGTCGCCAGGGCCAGGGGGTCAATTTCATGCGCACGCGGCGTACGCACAAGGTCGTCCGGGCACTCGCGCTCACGGTGGTGGTCGGCATGGCCGCCGTCGCCAGCGGGGGTTCGACCGCGTCGGCGAAGACGTCCGGTCCGCCGGTCAAGCTCATGCTGATCACCGAGCTCTCGGGCGGCGTCACCACGCCCGAGCTCCCCAACGGCGCGAAGGCCGCGGTGAAGGCGCTCAACAAGAAAAAGGGCATCAACGGCAGCCCCGCCTCGCTCACGGTCTGCGACACCAAGAACGACCCGAACGCCGCTACCGACTGCGGGCAGAAGGCGGTGGACGGCAAGTACCTGGCGATCGTGGGCTCGCAGTCGGTGCAGGCCGGCAAGTTCTTCCCACTGCTCCAGGCCGCCAGCATCCCGGTGGTCGGCAACAACGTCGCGGACGTGGCCGACTTCACCAACGCTGCCTCGTTCCCCCTCAGCGGCGGCATCCTGTCGACCATCGGCGGGCTTTCGGCCGCGCTCGCCGACGCGGGATCCAAGAAGATCTCCACCGGCTACATCGACGTCGCCCAGGGCGCGGTGATCCCGCTCCTCGCGAACATGGCACTGAAGCGTTACAACCTCGAAGTGGTGAACAAGGTGGCGATCCCGCCCGGCGCCCCCGACCTCGCGAGCTACGTCGAGGCCGCCACCGCGAATGGCACCGACGGCATCATCCTCGCGATCACAGGCCAGGACGCGATCAACTTCATCCAGTCGTACGTCGCCTCGGGCAAGACCGGCGTGAAGTTCGCGCTCATCACTACTGACGCGGCGGCGGTGCTCAAGGTGATCAAGGGTCAGAAGCTCGACTTCTACGGGTCGGCCAGCTTCGACCGCCGCAACAAGCAGTACCTCGCCGACATGAAAGCCGCGGGCTACAAGAATCCCGTCGGGCAGGAGGTCGTGAGCTACGGGGCGGTCATGGCCGTGGCGCAGGCGGCAAAGGGACTCGCCACGCTCGACGGGCCCTCTCTCTACGCCAAGATGCCGACCATCACCAACATGGATCTCGGCAGCATCCTCCCGGTGGTCGACTTCACGAAGGCGGGGTCGGTCATCTCGCTCGCGCCGCGTGTTTCCAACGTGTGTGTGAAGACCAGCAAGCTGGGCAAGACCGACTTCGTCCTCCAGAGCAAGAACTGGATGGACGCGTACACCGGCGTGACGTGCACGGCGGGGTGACCCGCGGGTAGCCACCAAGGGAACCGCATCGCGTGACGGAGATTCTGCGGTTCGCCGTCCTCGGCCTCGGGGCCGGCGCGTGCTACGGCCTGGCCGCGCAGGGAATCGTGCTGGTCTATCGCGGTTCGGGCGTCCTGAACTTTGCGAACGGCGCGATCGGCATGGTGTGCGCCTTCTACTTCTACAACGCGCGCGAATCGGGTATGGCAACGTGGCTTGCGTTTGCGCTCGCGCTGCTGCTCGGCGCTGCGATCGGCGTTGCCATCCACCTGGTGATCATGCGCCCGCTGCGGCGGGCGCCAGCCCTCTCGAGGCTCATCGCGACGCTCGGCCTGTTCACGGCGTTCTACGCGTTCGCGCTCAATCGGTACGGCTTCAACATCCGGATCATCACCAAGCTGATCGAGCCGACCGCGGTCGAGGTGTTCCCCGACATCAGCATCGGGCGTGACCGGATCGAGCTGCTGATCGTCGGGGTGGCACTCACGATCGTCCTCACCGTCGTGTACCACCACACACGCTTCGGCTTCTCGACCACTGCCGTTGCCGAGAGCCGGCGAGCGACCGCCGCGCAGGGGATCTCTCCCGACCGGATCGCCGCGATCAACTGGGCGGTGGGCACGATGCTCGGCGTTCTCGCCGCCATCCTGATTGTCAACCTGAGCGGGCTGCAGGTCGTGACGCTCACGCTGTTGATCGTGCCGGCGTTGGCCGCCGCGCTCGTCGGCAGCTTCAAGTCGTTCTGGCTCACCCTGCTCGGGGGCCTGCTGATCGGCGTCCTGCAGTCGGAGATCGCGTACCTGCAGGTGCGGCTCGGGCCGGACACCGACCTGTCGGGCTGGGGCGCGTCGGTGCCGTTCCTGATCATCATCATCGTGCTCGTTGTGCGCGGGCGGGCGTTGCCGCTGCGCGGCGAAGCGACCGAGCGGCCGCCCGAGGTCGGCACCGGGCGCGTGCGGTGGGAGATCGTGGTTCCGAGCGTTGTCGGTGTCGTCGCGCTCATCGTCTTCGTCTTCACGCGCGACATGCTCGGCGCGATCACCACCACGTCGGCCGTCGCGGTCATCGCGCTGTCGCTCGTGGTGGTGACGGGCTACGCGGGCCAGTTGTCGCTCGCGCAGTACGGGCTTGCCGGAATGGGAGCCTGGATCGCGGCGAAGCTCGTTGCCGAAGCGGGGTTTCCGTTCGAGCTCGCGCTCATCGCCGGCGTGCTCGGCGCGATACCAGTCGGCGTGCTCGTGGGCTTGCCCGCGCTCCGGACGCGGGGCGTGAACCTCGCGGTGGCGACGCTCGGGCTCGCGTTGGTCATCGAGTCGCAGATCCTCAACCACCCGATCCGCAGTGGTGGCTTCTTCGGCATCTCGATCGGAACGCCGACGATCTTCGGGATCGACCTCGACCCGGTCATGTACCCGGAGAGGTACGCCGCGTTCGCGTTCCTCGCCTTCGGTGTGCTCGCGTTGCTTGTCGCGAACCTGCGGCGGAGCCGCGCGGGCCGTCGCCTCATCGCGGTGCGGACGAACGAGCGCGCCGCGGCGGCGCTCGGCATCAGCGTGTTCGGCGCCAAGCTGTATGCATTCGGACTCGCCGCTGGCATCGCCGCCGTCGGAGGTGTCCTCATCGCGTTCCAGCGGCCGACCGTCGTCTTCTATCCCACATTCTCGATCTTCCAGTCGATCTTCGTGGTGGTGTACGCGGTGATCGGTGGGATCGGTTACGTCGCCGGCGCGCTGATCGGTGGAGCGATGGCCCCCGGGAACTTCGTCACTACCGTGTCGGGCGAACTCCTGAACGACGACCAGGCGGTGCAGATCGGTCTCGGTATCCTCCTCATTGTCGTGCTCGTCGCGCTGCCGAACGGACTGGCCAGCTTGCGACTGCCGAGCCGGTTGCTCGCGAGCGTCCCGCGACGGCGGGCTCGCGCGCCGTCGCTCGCGAGCGGCACGGAAGTGGTGCGCGTCGCGCCGATGGCGCTCGATGTTCACGAGGTCTCGGTGCGGTTCGGCGGAGTGCAAGCAGTCATCGACGTGTCGGTAGCGCTGCGTCCCGGCGAGGTCGTCGGGCTCATCGGACCGAACGGCGCGGGAAAGACCACGCTGATCGACGCGATCACCGGGTTCGCGAACGCGCGCGGACGCGTCGAGCTCGACGGTCGCGACGTGAGCCGGTGGTCGGCGCGCCGCCGCGCGCGAGCCGGCCTCGGCCGCTCGTTTCAGAGCCTCGAGCTGTTCGAGAGCATGACGGTCTACGAGAACCTGCGGGCCGCGTCGGACCGACGCGATCCGCTGGCCTACCTGATCGGCCTCGTGCACCCGGGCGACGACGCGCTCTCACCGACGGCGCTCGCCGCGATCCGCGAGTTCGGGCTCGAGGACGACCTCGACCGCCGACCCGACGAGCTGCCGTACGGCCGTCGGCGGCTCGTGGCGATCGCGCGCGCGGTCGCGGCGGGTCCGTCGGTTCTCCTGCTCGACGAGCCGGCCGCAGGGCTCGGCGATCGCGAGACCGCGGAGCTCGGCCGGCTGGTCCGGCACCTCGCCGACGAGTGGGGGCTCGCGGTGCTGATGGTCGAACACGACGTCGCGCTCGTGCTCCGGGTCTGCGATCGCGTCACCGTGCTCGACGAGGGAAGGAACCTCGCGAGCGGAGCACCCGCGGAGATCCGTCACGACCCCCGCGTCGTCGCCGCGTATCTTGGCGAACCGGTAACCGAGCCGGCACCGCGCGCGCCACGCTCCGCCGCAAGCACGCGTGCGCCGGCCGAGCCCCTGGTCGAGGCGCGTGGGCTGCGGGCCGGGTACGGCGACCTCGCTGCGGTGCACGAACTCGACCTCACCATCGCGCCCGGTGAGATCGTCGCGCTGCTGGGCCCGAACGGCGCGGGGAAGACGACGACGCTGCTGACCGTCGCGGGCGAGCTTGCTCCGCTCGACGGCGATGTGCGCGTGCTCGGCCAGCCCGCGGGGATGTCACTACATCGTCTCGTGCGTCGAGGGCTCGGCTTCGTCCCAGAGGAGCGTGCAGTGATCGCGTCGCTCAACACTTCTGCGAACCTGAAGCTGAGCCGCGGAAGCGTCAAGGTCGCACTCGAGCTGTTCCCGGAGCTACAGCCGCTGCTCCGACGGCGCGCCGGGCTGCTGTCGGGAGGCGAACAGCAGATCCTCACGCTCGCGCGCGCGCTTGCGTCCGAGCCCCGACTGCTGTTGGTGGACGAGCTCTCGCTCGGTCTCGCACCGCTCGTCGTGCGTCGGCTCCTGCTTGCAGTGCGCGCCGCGGCCGACCAAGGTGTGGGTGTGCTTCTCGTGGAGCAGCACGCTGCCGAAGCGCTCGACATCGCGGACCGCATCCTGGTGCTCCGGCACGGTGAAGTCGTGCTTACCGGTACGAGCGACGAGCTCCGCGATCAACTTGGGGATCTCGAGTCCGCCTATCTCACCGGAACGTAGTTTACCCGGGGAACACCGCGCGCAACAGCGGCGCGGCCGCCGCGCTGTCGACGTACTCCTCGACGCGGGTGATCTGATCTCCGTCGCACGTGACGACCGCGCAGAGCGCCATCTCGATCGTTTCGCCGGATTGCAGCGTGCCGCGCGCGTTCGTCTGCACGACGAAACCCGCGTCGGTGTGGTGTACGCGGACGTCGACCATGTCGAACTCGGCGAGGAGCTCGCGCTCGCGTGCCAGCAGCGCGACGCGCTCGTCGAGTGAGTGCTCGACCGGTCCGATGTTGACCCAGTGACGGCTCTCGGTAGAGCACAGCGATCGATAGGCGGCCGAGTCGGCGGTGCGCGCCGCCTTCACGAAGCGCTCGGCGAGCGTCATTGCCCGGTGAAGCGCGCCGCTCGCCGTTCGACGAACGCCGCGACCGCTTCCTGATGATCCGCAGTGGTGAAGAGGTTCGACAAGTTGTGCCCGACGAAGCGCGCGAGCTCGGGGAGCTCGTCGCAGGTGCGTCCGGCCGCGAGGCGAAGCCCTTGCTTGATCGCGCGCACCGCGAGCGGTGGGTTGGCCGCGATGCTCCGAGCGATCTCGTATGCCGCCGGAAGGAGGTCGTCGGCGGGCACGACCCGGCTCACCAGCCCGATGCGTTCGGCTTCGGTCGCGTCGATCATCTCGCCGCTCAGCAGCAGTTCGGTCGCGCGCGCGCGGCCGACGATCTGCGGCAGGAGCCAGAGCCCGGTCACGTCGCAGACGAGGCCGAGCTTCACGAACAGCTGCGCGAACTTCGCGTACTCGGACGCGATCCGAAGGTCGCACAGGAGGGCCATGTCCATCCCGATACCGACCGCAGCGCCATTGACCGCGGCGAGCGTGGGCGTGTCGCACGCGAGCATCGCGGTGACGAGCGGCGTGACGGGCGGGTTCGGTCCCCCAAGCTCGGCGAGGGTCTCCTCCATGCGCGGGTCGCCCCACGCCTTCGCCACGTCGTCGCCGGAACAGAACCCCTTTCCCGCGCCCGTCAGCACGATGCAGCCGACCGCCGGATCGGCGTCGGCCGTCGCGAAGCAGTGGTTGAGCTCGTGTTCCATCTCGAACGTCGCCGCGTTGCGCGCGTCCGGCCGGTTGAGCGTGATCGTGGCGACGTCGTCGCCAACGTCGTACAGCACCGTTGTCAGATCCATCAGCACTCCTTGCGGGTCAGCGTGGGTCAACGTACCGCGGCCGACGCATTCACTGCTCCGTACACCAGACATATTCGGGTTCATGGGACAATGAATCGATGGACCCCACCGACCTGGCCTTTACCTCCGCGCTCGAGCAGGCGGAGATGCTCGAGCGGGGCGAGGTGACGTCGATCGAGTTGGTCGAGTGCTACCTGGCCCGGATCGACGCGCTGAACCCCCGGCTCAACTCGTACATCACCGTCGCGGCCGACTTCGCACGCGCGGCCGCGGCCGACGCCGACGCCCGCCGAGCCCTGGGCGGTGAGCACTCGCGGTTTCTCGGGGTACCCATCTCGATCAAGGACCTCGCCGACACCGCCGGGATCGTGAGCACCCACGGCACCGCGGAGTGGCGAGACCGCGTGCCGGAGCACGACGACGCGGTGATCGCGAAGCTCCGCGCCGCGGGATTCGTGTTCCTCGGGAAGACCGTCGTGCCGGAGTTCGGGCCGCTCAACATCAGCGAGCCCCCGGGCTACCCGCCCGGGCGCAACCCGTGGAACCCCGAGCTGAACTGTGGTGGTTCGTCTGGCGGTGCCGCGGCGGCGCTCGTCGCGGGGATGTGCCCGATCTCGCACGGTTCCGACGGCGGTGGCTCCATCCGCAACCCGTCGTCGTGGTGCGGTGTGTTCGGCCTGAAGCCGCAACGCGGGCGCATCTCTCGCGCGCCGCATCCGCCGAGCATGTTCTCGCACGACGGCCCGATCACGCGCACGGTGGCCGACGCCGCTGCGTTGCTCGACGTGATGGAGGGCTACGTGACCGGTGACGCGTGGTGGGCACCGCCACCCGCGCGGCCGTTCCTCGACGAAGTCGGCGTCGACCCGGGGAAGCTCCGTGTCGCGTTCCACCCACACCCTGGTGTGGCGCGCGACGAGTGCGCGCCCGCGAACCGCAAAGCCGCGGAAGACACGGCACAGCTCCTCGCCGACCTCGGTTACGAGGTCGAGGAGGCGGTGCCTTCAGGGTACGGCGACGCCGTCGCCACGAGCGCGGCAGTGATCTTCGCCGCTGAGCACGCGGCCCACGCCGATCTCGTTCCGTACCCACCGCTCGACACGCTCGACCCGTGGATGAAGACGCTGGTGGAGATGGGCCGCCTCGTCCCGGCGGTCGAGTACGCGAAGGCGATGCACGGGCTCGACGCGATGTCGCGGCGGACGGTCGCCTTCTTCGACGAGTACGACCTGTTCGTGTCGCCCACGCTCGCGCTGCCGCCGCCGGCCGTCGGCAGCATGTCGGGCGCGGGTATCGAGGACATGATGAAGTTCCTCGCGCTCACGCCGTTCACCGCGCTGTGGAACACCACCGGCCAGCCGGCAGTGTCGCTGCCGCTCGCGGAAGACGAGAACGGGCTCCCGGTGGGCGTGCAAGTTGTCGGTCGTCCCGCGGCCGAGGCCACGCTGATCCAGGTCTGCGCGCAACTCGAAGCCGCGCGTCCGTGGCGCGATCGCCGACCGCCCGTGTCCTGACGGCTACCGGCAGTATCGACGCCGCGCCCTCCGGCGGGCCATCATGGACGCAACCCAGGTTGGGAGGCACCTATGGCAACGACCGCAGAGCGGCTCACACAGATCGATGAGCAGATCGGCGCCGCGGCGGCGGCGGTCGAGACGGACGAGGGCGCGTCCCCGGTGCTCGGTGCAGTGGTCCAGGAGCTCGCGCGCAAGGCGAGGAAGGCGCTCGACGGGCTACCGGACGCCGACGACGCCGGCGTGCGCTTGTCGATCGTGGAGGTGGAGCAGGCGGCCGACAGCGCCAAGGCCGCGGTCGAGGCCGACGACGGACCTTCGGAGCAGACCCGCCAGGCCGTGCTCGACGCGCACCTCGCGATCTGCATCCTCAAGGCCAAGACCGCCTGACGCTGGGTCGCCGACTGCCCCTTGGCACCGGCGACCGATGGTCGTACGCTCCCGAACGAACAAGTGAGTGTGGCGCGTGACAAGCAGGTGGGAGCGACGAGATGACCGACTATGGCGTGGCAGTGACCTGGGGCGAGATGAAGCCGGGCCGCGAGAAGCAGGCGCTCGAAGCGTTTGCCGAAGGCGCAGCCCTCAACGACAAGGCGGTCGCGAACGGCCGAATCGAACGGTGGGACGCGGTGATGTTCGAGCCCATCGGCTCGCCACCCTTGGGCGCGATCCGCATCTTCGGTACGCAGGACCAAGTCGACGAGTTCATCCGCTCCGACGATTTTCGTTCGGCGTTGCAGCAAGCGTCGATGGCGGCCAGCGCGGTGGGGCTGCGACGATTCGTCACCGGCGAAGCCCTGCTCGAAGGACTGGCGCAGGCGAGCGCGGCGATCGACGCCCTGTAACTGTAGAAGAAGCAGCTATTTCGACGGCGGGCCCGCGAATGCCTGCGCGATGTCGATCCACTCGCGGGCGATCGGGCCGATCACCTCGAGCGCGGTGTCGTCGGGATGGCGTCGCTTCGTCACGACGAGACAGAAGTCGAGCGCGTCGCCGCGCACCACGTCGGTCGTCGACGCTCCCCACGCCCAGAGCTCACCGTCGGGGCTCATGATCTCGACGCGCACATCGGCGTCGGGCAGCGCGAGTCCGTTCACCGCGTAGCTGAACGGGCGCGTGCGCACACCGAGGTCGGCGACGTGGCGGAGCCGCGCGGTCGGTGCGCGGACGACGCCAAGCCCTTCCACCACGTCCTGACCGTGCGCCCACGTCTCCATCAGGCGCGCGGTCGCGAACGAAACGGCTGACATCTGTCCGGTGATCCACGGGATACGGTCTTGCGGCTCGCGCGTACGGAGCCGCACCAACACGACGTTGCGCTCGGCTCGCCACCACGCAAGGACCTCGGCGCCGGAACGGGAGCGTCCTTCCCGGAGCATCGAGTTTTCCGTGCGGTCGAGGTTACCGAGCATGCCGGTGAGCCGGTTTGCGAATGCGTCGGCGTCGGACAGCGCGGTCGCCGCGAGCTCTTCGCTCGCGGCGAGGTGCGCGATCGAGTCGCGCACGTCCCAGCCGGCAGCCGGGGTGGCACTCGACCAGCCGTCGTCGTCGATCCCGGCGACGATCACATCGAGGTCGGCCTCCTCGGCCGCGAGGTCGGCGAGCAGGCCTGGGTAGTCGACCACGCGGGAAACGTACACTCCCGTGAACGACGATTCACTCGACGGATCACCAGACAATTCACCAGATGAGCCATTTGGGGGGAGAGGGATGCTGGACCGGGAGTTGGTGCTGCCGCACCTGCTGGCGAAGCTCGCGCGCGACGATCCCGACGCGATCGCCATGCAGGACGTCGACGGGAACGCCGAATCCCGACGAGAGCTGCACGAGACCAACTTGCGGTGGCGGGATGCGTACCGCCGGCTCGGCGTCGAGCCCGGCGAACACGTGGTCACGATGCTCCCGAATTCCTTCGTCGCGTTCCACGCCTGGCTCGGGCTCTGCTGGCTCGGCGTGACCGAGGTCCCCACCAACACGATGTACCGCGGCGACATGCTGCGTTACCTCGTCACCGACTCCGGCGCGAGCACCGTCGTCATCAGCGAGCGGTACGTCGACGCGCTCGCCGGGGTCGCCGGTGAGCTGTCGAACCTGGAGACGGTCGTCGTCCCCGACGCAAGTGGCGAACTGCCTGCGCTTCCGCAGCGAGTGGTGCGCGGCGACGAGTTCTTCGCCGGCGCGCAGCCAGCCGACGACTTCGAGGGGCCCGACTACTGGGACGTCGCCGCCATCATCTACACCTCGGGAACGACGGGACCGTCCAAGGGCGTGCTGATGCCTTGGGGCACGCTTTGGTCGTTCGTGACGACGTCACCGGAGGACTTCGTCGGGCCGGGCGAGGGCTACTACGCGATGTACCCGGCGTTCCACGTGTCGGGGAAGGCGATGCTCTATCAGGCGTCGCATTTCCGTGCCCGCATGGTGGTGCGCGAGCAGTTCTCGATCCAGCACTTCTGGTCGGACGTGCGCGAGTTCGGCATCACCGGCGCGGGCCTGGTCGGGCCGATGGCGCCGTTCCTCATGATGGCGCCCGAGCAGCCCGACGATGCCGACACGCCGCTCCGCCACGTGATGATGGGCCCGCTCGTGCCGCAAGTCGACGAGTTCAAGAAGCGATTCGGCGTGGAGGTCGGCACCGGGTACGGCATGACCGAGATCGGCGCGCCGTTCGCGTCCGAGGGGTACCAGCTCGCGAACAACCGGAGCTGCGGCAAGCTGCGCTCGGGGTGGGCGGGCTACGAGGTGCAGATCGTCGACGAGCACGATCTCGTCCTCCCACCCGACGAGATCGGGGAGCTCGTGGTGCGCGCGCGCGAGCCGTGGGTGATCAATCGCGGGTACCACGGCATGCCCGAGGCGTCGGCCGCGGCGTGGCGGAACGGTTGGTTCCATACCGGCGACGCGTTCACCGTCGACGGCGATGGCAACTACTACTTCGTCGACCGCATCAAGGACGCCATCCGTCGACGGGGTGAGAACATCTCGTCGTTCGAGGTGGAGGCGCTGGTGAACCAGCACCCCGACGTGGTCGAGTCCGCCGCGCTCGCGGTGCCGTCCGAGTACCTCGAGGACGATGTGAAGGTGTGCGTCGTGCTGAGCGACGGCGCGGCGGTCACGCACCAGGAGCTGCTCGAATTCCTGATGCCGCGCATGCCGAAGTTCATGGTCCCTCGCTACATCGAGTTCGTCGCCGAGCTGCCGAAGACCGAGGGCACGATGCGCACCCGGAAGTTCGAGCTCCGCAACGCCGCGCTGAACGACGCGACGTGGGATCGCGAAGCCGCCGGCATCCGCGTCGACTAGTGGAGCAGGAGAGGAAGGAAGCCCGAGTGGCGACGCAGTACGAGACGATCCTGGTCGAGGACGATCGTGGAGTCACGACGATCACCCTCAACCGCCCGGAACAGCGCAACGCGATCAACCTCACGATGGAGCAGGAGCTGTACGCGGCGATGCAGTCGGCCGAGGCCGATGACGCCGTTCGCGCCGTCGTCGTCACCGGCGCGGGCTCGGCGTTCTGCAGCGGGGTCGATCTCGCGGGCGGTTCCGCGTTCGGCGCCGACGCCCACGCCGAGCACGACGCCGCGCTCGGCGTCACCTCCGACACGATCTGGGAGCGCGTCGCGTACTGGCGCATGAAGACTCCCGTCATCGGCGCGATCAACGGCCACGCGATCGGCGTGGGCATGACGCTCCCGATGTTGTTCGACATCCGCTACGTGGCGGAAGACGCCAAGCTGTCGTTCGTCTTCACGCGACGCGGCATCATCCCCGAGGCCAACTCCACGTGGCTCGTCCCGCGCCTCATCGGCCTGTCGCGCGGCCTCGACCTGTTGTTGTCGGGGCGACAGTTCAGCGGGCGCGAGGCGGCGGAGTGGGGGCTGTGCTCTCGAGCCCTCCCTGCCGACCAGGTGCTCCCCGCGGCGCTCGACCTCGCGCATGACATCGCCGACAACACCGCGCCGCTGTCGGTGGCGATCACGAAGCAGTTGGTCTACGACTTCATGGACGCGGCCGACCGGCCGGCCGCGATCACACGCGAGACCAAGCTCACCTGGTGGGTCGGAGAACAGGCCGACGCGATGGAGGGTGTGATGGCCTGGTTCGAGAAGCGCCCACCCAACTGGACGGTGTCGAAGCATCTCGACCTCCCGCCGGATCTGGCCTGACGACACCCTGCTCGCGAAGCGCGGTGAGAGCGGGGGTGTGCTCAGCCCCACATCAGCGATCCCGGCGTGGTGAGCACCTCGCCGGTCTCGAGCCACGTCTTGATGCCGGAGAGGATCATCGGCCAGCCGCCATAGAGCTCCTCGTTCGCGCCCTCGCGAAGCTCGTCATGGGTCACGGTCAGCCGGCAGGAGTCGTCGCCGATCGGCTCGATCTCCCAGGTGATCCTCGAGGTTCCTTCGCTCTTCACGTCGTCACTCCAGAGGAACACCGCGCTCTGGACCAGCCGGCGCGGCGGGTCGACCTCGAGGTTCTCGCCCTCGCCCAGGGAGACCGTGCCGTCCATGGCGCTCAACTCGTAGCGCGAGCCCCGCGTCCAGTCCGAGCTGATCCGGGCGCCGAAGTTGTACTTGCTCCTGATCTCGGGGTCGGTGATCGCTTCCCAGAGGCGCTGCGGGGTCGTCTTGATGTAGATCTCGAAAACCTTCTCCATGGAACTCTCCAGTGTGTGCTTGAGGCCGCTGAGCCCAGCGGCCCAGGGCTCGGCGTACTTGCTCACCCACCGGTCGTGGACGAGCCGGATCGGGACCGGGTTCAGGAAGTGGAGCTTCTCGCGGCCTCGCCGCTTGGTGACCACCAGGCCCGCCTCCTCGAGCTGCTTCAGGTGCTTCATCACGCCGAAGCGCGACATCTCGAAGCGCCCCTCGAGCGCGCCCAACGTCTGCCCGTCCTCCCGGAAGAGCTCGTCGAGCAGGCTCCGCCGCGTCGGATCGGCGAGGGCTCTGAACACCGCGTCCACGGCCTGACAATAGGTGACTGTTTAGTCACATGTCAAGCGTGTGCGTTGACGGACTCGGTCGGGTCCGTCAATCCCCAAACGCGGGCGCGGCGAGGAGGGCCGCGTAGGCCATGCTCGACAGCATGGTCTGCAACGTGGCTTCGTCGAGGCTCGTGGCGCGGTTCGACACCGAACGCATCAACGACCCCGCGGCGTACACCGCCATCCGCGCCTCGCTCGGCGTGAGCTCCGGGCGGACGTCACGCAGGATGTCGGCGAAGTCCTCGATCATGTCGCGCTGCGCGCGCTCGACCCGTCGACGTTGTGGAGCGGGCAGGTAGCGCGCTTCGTTCCAGTAGAGCGCGGTGAGCGCGCGGTCGGCGATACACACCGCCACCGCGCCGTCCACGACCCGTCGCAACGTGTCTTCCGCGGACGTGGCGGCCGCGCGTGCCGCGTCGGCGAGCCCGGCCGCGTGCTCGACCGCCCGATCCAGCACCGCGACGAGCAGGTCTTCCTTGCGATCGAAGTAGCGGTACACCGCGGGGCCGGTGACCCCGATCGCGGCCCCGATCTCGTCGATGCCCGTCTCGGTGAAGCCCCGCTCGCTGAACAGCCGCGTCGCGGCGTCGAGGATCTCCTCGGTGCGGGCCATGCGGGCGGTCGACGGCGTGGGCGCGGTGCCGATGTTCGTCGTGTTGGTGCTCGTGGTGGTGGGCACTGGGCTCCCGGCGTGGCGAAACAGTGAACCACAGTTTACGGTTGGGCACCACGTCCGAGACCAAACGACGCAAGGGACCTCATGGGCATCGTGGCCGGGGGCACGTACCTCCCGCTCCACCGGCTCGATCGCAGCCGGATCGGCGCCGCGCTGGGCACGCCGGGCGGCGCCGGCACGCGAACGGTTGCCGCCGCCGACGAGGACACCACCACGCTCGGCGTCGAGGCGGCACGCAATGCCCTCGCGGGGCTGGCGTCCGACGCGATGCCCGAACGGGTGCTGTTCGCCACTGCCGAGCCCGCGTACCTCGACAAGACCAACGCCACCACGATCCACGCCGCGCTCGGACTGCCGGTGTCGGTTCCCGCGTACGACGTGGGCGGCGCGGTTCGCTCCGCGATGGGCGCGCTCCGGCTCGCCGACGATGCCACCGAGCCGACGCTCGTGGTGCTGGCAGGTCTCCGCACCGGTCTGCCGGGTGGCGCGGACGAGCGCGACGGGGGAGACGGCGCGGTCGCCTTCGTCGTGAGCGTCGACACCGACGCCGCGCAGACGCGCACGCTCGGATGGGGCGCGGCGAGTGTGGAGTTCCTCGAGCGCTGGCGGCTTCCCGGCGAGACGCACTCCCACCAATGGGAGGAGCGCTTCGGAGAGCACGCGTACGTGCCGCTCGCGTGTGACGCGCTCGCGAACGCCCTCAATGCGGCGGGTACGAGCGCGGACGACCTCGATCACGTCGTCGTCACCGGTGTGCACCCGCGCGCCGCGCGCACCGTCGCACGCGCGATCAAAGTCGCGCCCGACAAGATTGCCGACGACCTCGCCGCGTCCGTGGGCAACACCGGTGCCGCGCACGCAGGGCTCTTGCTCGCCGGTGTGCTCGAGCACGCCACGCCCCGGCAGAAGATCGCGGTGCTGTCGATCGCCGACGGCGCCGACGCGGTCGTGTTGGAGACTACGGAACAACTCGGTCGGGTAGTGCCAAGGCACACACTCGTGGACCAGATCGGCGAAGGGAAGCCACTCGACAGCTACGAGACCTTCCTCACGTGGCGTGGCTTTCTCGAGCGCGAACCTCCGCGCCGACCCGATCCCGTCGCCCCCGCCGCGCCGCCGTCGCTTCGGAGCGAAGACTGGAAGTTCGGGTTCACGGGATCGGCCTGCGAGGCGTGCGGCGAGGTGCACCTCCCTCCGGCGCGGGTGTGCGCGAACTGTGGCGCGGTCGACCGCATGACCCCGGTGCGCGCGGCGGACCGGGCCGCGACCATCGTCACGTTCACGGTGGACCGCCTCGCGTACACACCGAGCCCGCCGCTGGTGGCCGCCGTCCTCGACTTCGACGGTGGGGGGCGGTTCCAGTGCGCACTGACCGACGTGGATGCGGGGACAGTGAAGATCGGTGACCGGGTGGAGATGACGTTCCGGCGCGTGGACACCGCGCAAAAGGTGCACAATTACTTCTGGAAGGCGCGACCGCTCCGTTAGGAGCGAGCGGCCGCGAGCCGGGTATCCCGGCGAGCAGCGAGTACCCATCATGAGGAGGCACAAGATGGCGAGCCGCGGGATCCGAGATCAGGTTGCGGTCGTGGGCATGGGGTGCACGAAGTTCGGCGAGCACTGGGACCGCAGCGCCGACGACCTCCTCGTCGATGCGGTCGGCGATGCGTTCGCATCGGCCGGCATCGAGAAGGCCGATGTCGACGCGTACTGGGTCGGCACGATGGGATCGGGGGTCTCCGGGCTCACGCTTTCGCGCCCGTTGCGCGTCGACTACAAGCCGGTGACGCGCGTCGAGAACATGTGCGCGACCGGGTCGGAGTCCTTCCGCAACGCGTGCTATGCGGTCGCGTGCGGCGCGTTCGACGTCGTGATGGCGACCGGAGTGGAGAAGTTGAAGGACGGCGGGTACTCCGGGCTCGCCATGGGCTCGATCCCCTCGGACGGCACCACGTCCGACCTCACCGCACCCGCGCTCTTCAGCCTGCTCAGCCCCGCCTACTGCAAGAAGTACGGCGTCGACCCCGCCGAGTTCAAAGAGGTCATCTCGCGCATCGCGTGGAAGAACCATCGCAACGGCGCGCTGAATCCGAGGGCGCAGTTCCAGAAGGAAGTGCCGATCGAGACGATCGCGGCGTCGCCGTTGATGGCGGGCAACCTCGGTATCTTCGACTGCTCCGGCGTGTCCGACGGCGCTGCGGCCGCGGTGATCGTGCGCGCCGAGGACGCGTCCAAGTACACCGACAAGCCCTTGTTCGTGAAGGCGCTGTCGTTCGTGGCCGGCCCCGCCTCGGGCGTGGTCGATTCCAGCTACGACTACACGACGTTCCCCGAGGTGGTCGCGGCCGCTGAAGACGCGTACCAGCAGGCCGGAATCACCGACCCGCGCGCGCAGCTCGCGATGGCCGAGGTGCACGACTGCTTCACCCCCACCGAGCTCGTGCTCATGGAGGATCTCGGGTTCGCCGAGCGTGGCTTCGCGTGGAAGGAGGAGCTCGCCGGCACCTTCGACCTCGACGGCGAGCTTCCGGTGAATCCCGACGGCGGCCTCAAGGCATTTGGCCACCCCATCGGCGCGTCGGGCTTGCGCATGCTCTTCGAGTGCTGGTTGCAGCTGCGCGAGGAAGCAGGTGTTCGCCAGATCAAAACCGTCGCCGACGGCAAGAAGCTCGCCCTCACGCACAACCTCGGCGGCTGGCCCGGCGAGTGTGTGAGTTACGTGGGCGTCGTCGGCACCTGACGATGCGTCGCTCGCTGCTCGCCGGGATACCCGGCTCGCGGCCGCTCGCTCCCGGCGAGCGACTCGGCTCGCTCCGCTTGCCATCGTCACCGCGTTGGCGTTCGAGTTGAGTCAACGCTCGTCGTCGGGCGGGTCTTGCAGGAAGCGCTCGAACTCTTCGGCGAGATCGTCGGGAGACGGGATCTGGTCTTCGGCCTGCCGGTCGTAGTGCGCCTCGAGCCTCGGGATGTAGGCCCGCGCGTCGGCGTCCTCGGCGACCGCTTCGTCGAGACGGCGTTCCCACTCGGCGACGACGTCTCCGAGCTCGGCGTGTGCGGTGGGCACGCCGGTGACGTGCTCGAGGTTGCGCAGCAGCGCCATCGCGGCCTTCGGGTTGTGCGCGCCGGTCGCGTAGTGGGGAACGCCCACGCGCATCGCGATCGCCGGGAGCCCGGCACGGTCGAGCTCCACGTGCAGCACGCCCGCGAGCCCGGTGATCCCCTCGTATTGCGGACGGCTGAGGCCGAGCTCCGCCGCGAGCGCGGCATTCGTCGACGAACCGAACACCGGCGGCATCCGCGTGTGCGGCACCTGCGCAGGTGCGGCCCCGAGCGTCACGACCATCTCGCAACCGGCCCGATCGGCGACGTCCAGCAGCACCGTGCAGAACTGCCGCCAATGGACATGGGGTTCGATGCCGGAGAGCATGACGAGGTCACGTTCTGTACCCAGTTGATCCGTGACGTGCACGACATTCTCCGGCCACACGATCTGGCGGGTCACACCGTCCTCGAGCACTACCTGCGGTCGGAGCTGCTGGAAGTCGAAGAACTCGTCGGCCTCGATGTGTGCGAGTCGCGCCGCACCGAAGTGCTCGACCAGCCAGTCGATCGCTCCGGTCGATGCCGACGACGCATCGAAGTATCCGGCGAACGCGGCGACGAGGACACACCGCCGCGCTACAGGCTCGTGCTCCCAGACGAGATCGGTCATCGACTACTCCGTGAACTCGAAGAGCAGGCCGTGGTTCTGTTCGGGCGGGATCGCCCGGGCGCCAGGCGCGTCGCCGTCGACGAGCAATATCCCGCGCTCGGTGAAGTACTGCTCCACGTGATCCATGCTGCGCACGGAGAACGTCGTCGCGCGCATGTGCTGCGTGTACCGGGCGAGGTAGCGCTGCACCGGGCCGTCGCCGGTAGGGCTGATGAGCTCCATCACGGTGTCGCCCGCCGGCAGACCGACCGCCTCCGCAACCGCGTTCGGGCGCGGCTCGCGGTACAGGACCAGTGCGCCGAGGAAGTCCTCGTACCACGCGGCCGCGGCGTCGAGGTCGTCGACCGCCGCGCTCCACCGTGCGAGCCCGGTGATCCCGAGGGGATGCTCGTCGCTCCAGTAGTCGGCTGCGAACCCCGTGGTCAACATGGGGGGCATGTCGCCGCGGGGCGCGAAGAAGTCGCCGGCGAAGATCTCCCACGACACGCCGAAGCAGTCGCGCGGGTGGGTGAAGAGCACGCGCTCGTCCTCACGAAGGATGCGCACCCCCTTCGACACCACGGCGGCTCTCGCCTCGGCGAGGTCGGCCACCTGGTACTCCATCCCGAGATAGTGGTCGCCGTAAATGCCGAGCAGCCGGCCCTGACCGCGGTGGGATACGCCGACCGGAGCGAACCATTCGAAGAGCGTGCCACCGATCGTCATCAGCGCCGTTTCGACTTCGTCGATCGCCGGCTGCTCGAGATGGAGCTCCCCACCGAACAAGTCGCGGAAGTGGTCGATCGCTCCCTGGAATCCATCCACGAGCGCATTGACGTGCAGCACCTTGACGAGCTGGATGTGATCGATCATTACGCGGAGATCTCGGCGCGGCCGTGCCTGATCACGGTCGCGCCCGCCGCCGACGCTTCGAACGCGACGTCGAGGAGCTCACCGTGTTCGGTCGTGCCCGCGTCGTACAGCTCCACGACGAGCTCACTGCGCGGGAACACCGGCGAGGCGAACCGGCACGCGAGCCGCCGCACCCGCGCGGGGTCGCCGCCCGCCGCGATCTTCACCACCGCGCCGCTGCACATCGCGAACGTGCAGAGCCCCTGCAAGAACTTCGACGGGGACCCCGCGTGCTG
>JBBDHW010000041.1 GCA_040880805.1 Acidimicrobiia bacterium
GCGGGTCGCGAAGAAGACGGCGAAGAAGCGGGTCGCGAAGAAGACGGCGAAGAAGCGGGTCGCGAAGAAGACGGCGAAGAAGAGGGCTGCGAAGAAGACCGTGAAGCGCGCGGCGCGCAAAGCTACGAAGCGCCGCTGACCGTCACCAACTGGTCGAAGAGCCCCTGCATCTCACTCTTGCCGAACGCGGTGTCGATGCGCGCGACGATGTTTCCGGCGCCGTCGATCGTGTAGAGCCACGGCTCGCTCGGTAGCTGCCACGCGGTCACTGTGGGCGACGGGGCGCTGGCCCGCAGGTTCTTGTAGATGTCGACGTGCACAAACGTGATGCGGTCCTCGTAGGGCTTGCGGATCGAGAGCAACTCGTCGAGCACGGGCCCGCAGTACTGGGACGTACAGAGTGCCGGGGTCGCGAACAGCACCGCGACCGGCCGTCCGGCGCCGATGACGTCCGACAGCGACACCGTGTGGAGCGGACACTGCGGGACCCGCGTGCAGATCGGCTTCACTCCGAGCGTGTCGGTCTTGGTGGGCGAGGCCGCACGCGGCGCCGCTTGCCCGGGCACCGGCGCCATTGCCGTGGCGGGCAGCTGCATGGAGAACTTGGTGGTCTTCCCCTGGAACTGGGCTGCGCCGTCCCAGACACCGGGTTCGCCGAATGTCGCCTCGGTGCGGTACACCCCCCGCCCCTTCGGCAAACCTTGACGATCGAGCCGCATGGGCATGAGTTCCGACCAGTCGCCGTTCGGACCCTTGAAGCGCACCGAGACCGGCGGGCCGCTCACGTACTTGATGCCGTCGCTGCTTCCCTGCTGGAGCACGATGGTGAACCGCTGCGGGTCGGGTGACGCGTAGAGGTCCGACGAGAACGGGATCGCGACCACGCGCGTCTTGCTCGCGGCGGCGTTGGCCGGAGCGGCACGCGCGGCGACGAGCCCGCCCACGACCGCGAGGCCAGTGCCGAGGAACGCACGCCTGGACACAGCCGGGTCGGAAGACACGACCCCTATCCTGCCTGACCGTGAGCGCTAGTTGGGATCGGGTCGCGTTCACCTGCAACGGCGAAACCATCGAGGTCGACTGCTTTCCCGGGGAGTCACTCCTCTCGGTCCTCCGCGAGCGTCTCGGCATCGTGTCGGCGAAGGATGGCTGCGCGCCGCAGGGGCAGTGCGGGTGCTGCACGGTGCTCGTCGACGGCGATCCCCGCGTCGCGTGCGTCACCCCGGTGATCCGGGTCGCGGGGCGGGTGGTGACCACCGTCGAGGGTCTCGAGGCAGCCGAACGCGCGGAGCTCGCCGCGGGCTTCGCCGACGCCGGTGGCTCGCAGTGCGGGTTCTGCACGCCGGGCATCCTCGTGCGGGCGGCGTGGCTGCGTGGGAAGGGCCGTACCGCTCGCGTCGACCTCGACCGCGCGCTCGCCGCGCACCTGTGCCGCTGTACCGGCTGGGAGACGGTCTACGAGGCGATCGACCGCGCCGCGCCAAGAACTTCGCGCGCGCGCGGCGACGGCGCCACCCGGCGCGCCGTGCTCGAAGGCGGAGTGCCGCAGCGAGTTGGCTCGGAGATCCCGTTAGGCGTTGGTGGATTTGCCGACGACCGCGCGCCGCGCGATGCGCTCGTGGCGGTGCCGCTCCCTCCCGGTTCGGAGGCGCCGTCGATCGAAGCCGCCGGCGTTCGGTGGGTCGTTGCCGACTCACTGCACGAGGCGCGCACGTTCGCGGGCAAGGTGCAAGGGCGGCGCACCACCGTCGACCTCTCGTGGCCGCTCTCGCTCCCGGTGCTTCCGGCGGGCGGTGTGCGGCTCGCCACGGGATGGGTGGAGCCTGCGTACCTCGAGCCGGACGCGTCGTGGTGCGAACCGGGTGGTACGCCGGCGTCGCCGCTCGCGAACGGTGGCGCGTTCGGTGGGAAGGAGACGTCACCCGTTGCCACCGCCGCGCGCGAGCTCGCCGACGCGACTGGCCGCACGGTGCGTGTGGTGTTCTCGCGTGAAGACGTGGTGCGGCTCGGACCGAAGCGTCCACCGATCGCGGGCACCGCTGTCTTCGACGGCGAGCGCGTCGCGCTCGAAGGTGTCGCAGCCGGTCCGCTCGATACCTACCGCACCGCGATCGACTGGCCGTACCGCATCGAGGAAGTCGGAACGTGGGAGCAGCGATCTGTCCCCGGTCCTTCGACCGCGTCACACCTCCGTGCGGTGGGGCTGGCGGAACGGACCGTGCTCGTCGAAGGCGCTCTTACCGAAGCGGGAGTCGATCGCCGCGGCCTCGTACGCGACGAGCGCGTTGCCCGTGTGCTGCTCGAGTCGTGCGGGTGCGGTTCGAGTGGCGCGCTCGCTGGGGCGCATGTCGATCTACGGGAGGACAGTTCGATCGCGCGTGTCGCCGTGCGTGTGGCGGCAGGCGATCCGCTCGACGAGGTGGTGCTCCGCTCCTACGCGATCGGGGCCGCGCACATGGCGCTCGGGTGGGTGCTCACCGAGGGCATTGCGGTCGATCCGGTGACCGGCGAGGTGCACGACCTCACGATCCGTTCGTTCGGCGTGATCCGCGCCAAGGACACACCGCCGATCGACGTGGAGATCGCCAACGACCCCGGGCCCGCGCTCGCGCGGGCGTCCGATGCCGTGTTCGCCGCGGTCGCGGCCGCGACGTGGAACGCGATCAGTGAGCACGCGGGGACGCGTCCCGAGCGGTTCCCCGCCCGAGACACGCCCGCCGCGCGACGGCTACGCCGCTGACGCCGCGGATTCCTGCGGTCCGCGCAGCATGAGGATGCTCACGACGAGCACCCACACGAGGAACGCAAGGAACGCCACGAACGCGACGACGAAGATCGCGTCGCGCGTCGTTGCCACCGCCGCGCCGCCCACGACTGCGACGAGCGCGATGAGCGCGCCGAGCCAGCCGAGCACCGGCGGCAGCACGCGGCTCCGGATGATCAGCGCGGAGAACGCGCCGAGGAACACCGCGAGCCCGAACTCGGTGGAGATGGCGAGGTTCGTGCTCAGGAGGTAGAAGGTCCGCGCGCCTCCCGTGCCGAGGGTTCGCACGCCGACGATCGGTAGCACCGCGAGCGTGACCCCGCCGATCGTCGCCAACACCGACGCGAACACCGCGCCGCTCAGCGCGGCCACGGCCAGCCGCGGCGATCCACCTTCGCTTCGCCGCATGAGGCGCCAGACCGACCCCAGCCACCAGTACAGCGGGATGACCGCGACGGCGCCGATGTATCCCGACCACCGGAGCGCGTCGTCCTTGTCGGCGATGAACTTCGCGATCTTCGTCGCCGAGTCCGATGTCTTCGGTGGGCTCCCCGGCAGGAAGAATGTGATCGCCACGAGCACCGCGAACAGGATTCCTCCGAGCGCGCCCCACCGTTCCCACTTGCTGTCGTCCACTGTGACCCCCTCATTGAAGTGTGTCGCTTCCGTGATGTTGCAGTGCGAATGTGCCGATTTCAAGGACCGTCAGACGTGATCCAACATGGCGCCGGGCCGGTCGACCTGGGTGTGCGCGAGCGCCGGGCTGTCGAACCGCTCGGCGAGGTCGGGCACCGGGATGCCGACGCGCTGCGCGATCTCGTCGAGCTCGTCGAGGTCGAAGCGGTAGAGGCGCGCTGCGTTCGCACCCAGGATCAACCGTTGCTCGTCCTCGGGGATGCCGCCGAGCGTGGCGCGTACCCAGTCGTACGTGCGCGGCCACGTGCCTTCGACGTGCGGGTAGTCGGACCCGAACATCATGTTCTCGACGCCGATGTCGTAACGCATGTCGGTTTCCGCGCGCGACACCGACGACGCACCCACGTAGCACTGACGCTGCCAGTACTCGCTCGGCTTCATCGGGAGCACCTGTCGGATGTGCGCGAAGTCCTTGGACTCGTAGAGATAGTCGAGGTAGCTCACCGACGCCGGCACCCAATCCGAGGTGCCCTCGGTGAACACGAGGCGCAGATCGGGGTGGCGCTCGAGCGTGCCGTTCCAGAGGAGGAACCACAGGATGCGCTTGGGCCACATCGGCACCTCGGTCACGTACAGCATGATGCGCGTGAGTGGCTCGACCCCACCGCCGTAGTCGGGACCGGCGCCGCCGTGCACGTGCACGGGCATTCCCTGCGCCGCGCAGGCGGCCCACAGTGGTTCGTACCGCTCGTGGTAGAGCGGTGCTGCCTCGGCATCGTCGAACAGGATCGGGACCGACACGCCCTTCAGCCCGGCAGCCGCGGCCGTCTGGATCTCCGCGACCGCGAGGTCGATGTCGTGGATCGGGAGCTGCGCGATCCCTGCGCGCCGTCCCTTCGCCTGAGCGCAGAAATCGGCCAGCCAGCGGTTGTACGCAAGCAGCCCCGCGGTGCGGAGCTCCCGCGAGTACGGCTCACCGCCGCGTCCACTCACGAACGGGCCACCGTTCGGGAACACGACTTCACCCACGACGCCGTCGTCCTCGAGCTCCTTGATGCGTCGCTCGGAATCCCACTGACCTGCCGTACCGCCGGCGACTGCTTCGGTCTCCTCGTGGCCGTGGTACTCGTCGAGCGTCTCGCGCGAGAACAGCAACCCGCCCTCCTCCGACGCCTTGGCGCGGCCCTCCGCGAACTCGGCCCTCCTGTCCCACGACTCCGCGTACGCGTCGAAGTACTTCGACTCGAGGTACGGCGTGAAGTCGTCGGGGCGGCCGACGGCGTGACAGTCGGCCGAGATCACCACGAAGCGCTCCATGAGAGTCCCCCTCTCGCTCGTGCCCAGCGTAGACCGCTACTCTGCGCGCATGGCCGCCGGCGGGATCATCATCGCCGCCATCATGCTGCTGGTGTTTCCGGTCCTGATCATGTTCGGCGGTGCGATCTGGAGCGCCCTGATGGGTTGGCTCCTCGTCGACGACGCCGATCGCCGCGCGGGACCGGGCGCGACGCCGGGCGAGTAACTACTGGCCGGGCGTCCAGCGCTGGGTGCCGAAGCGGTAGCCGACGGACCGCACCGTCTGGATGAGACTAGCGTGCTCCTCGCCGAGCTTCGCCCGCAACCGTCGCACGTGCACGTCGACCGTGCGCGCGCCTCCGTAGTACTCGTAGCCCCACACGCGCGACAGCAGCTGCTCGCGCGTGAACACCTTGCCCGGATGCGTAGCGAAGAACTTCAGCAGTTCGTACTCCATGTACGTGAGGTCGAGCGGTTTGCCCGACAGCGCGGCCTGGTAGGTCTCGAGGTTGAGCACGAGGTCGCCGTACTCGACGATCTCCGGACGTGCGCCCCGACCGGTCCGCCAGAACAGGTGCCGGAGGCGCGCCTCGAGCTCCTTCTGGTGGAACGGCGTGAGGCAGAAGTCGTCGAAGAGGTCTTCGCGCATCTCGAGCTCCGCAAGCTGCGCGCCGGACACGAGCAGCAGCACGGGCTCGAGCGAGCTGTCGCGCTTGCGCAGCGCGCGGCAGATGCCGAACGCGCCTTCCGGGTCTTCGTCGGCGCACACCACCGCCCCACCCCAGCCGTCGGCCGGCTCCGCCTGCGTCGCAATCGACACGTTGCCGACCGCCTTCCACGGATGACCGGCAAGGTCGAGGGTCTGCGCGAGCAGAGGCGGCGGTGGGTCGGGGAAGACGAGTAAGGGATCGGGTGCCATCACAGCGATCCCAGGTACCGATCGAGCTCCCACGGCGTGACGCTGCTCTTGTAGTCGCTCCACTCGCGCCGCTTGTTGCGGATGAAGTAGTCGAACACGTGCTCACCCAATGACTCGGCCACGAGCTCCGAGTCTTCCATGACAGCAATCGCTTCGGCGAGGCTTTGCGGTAGAGAACCGATGCCCTCCGCAGCGCGTTCCTCCGGGGTCATCTCGTAGATGTTGTTCGTGGCTTCGGGGGGGAGCTCGTAGCCCTTCTCGATGCCGCGGAGCCCGGCCGCGAGCATCATCGAGAACGCGAGGTACGGGTTGCACGCGGGGTCGGGAGAACGGAATTCGATCCGCGTCGAGCTCTCCTTGCCCTTCTTGGGCACCGGCACACGGACGAGTGCGGATTCGTTGTTGCGCGCCCAGCACACGTGCACCGGGGCCTCGTACCCCTCGATCAGCCGCTTGTAGGAGTTCACCGTCTGGTTCGTGATCGCAGTGATCTCGCGCGCGTGGACGAGCAAACCCGCGATGAAGCACTTGCCGATCTCGGACAGGCCGTACTCGTCGCCCGAGTCGTGGAAGGCGTTGACGTCGCCCTCGAACAGCGACAGATGCGAGTGCATCCCGGACCCGAACGCGCCCTCGATCGGCTTGGGCATGAACGTCGCGTACACGCCGAGATCCGTCGCCACCTGCTTGACGACGACTCGGAACGTCATCACGTTGTCGGCCATCGTGAGCGCGTCGGTGTAGCGCAGGTCGATCTCGTGCTGGCTCGGACCGAGCTCGTGGAAGCTGTACTCGACGGGGATGCCCATCGCCTCGAGCGTCACGATCGTCTGGCGCCGCAAGTCGCTCACCATGTCGAGCTGCGTGAGGTCGAAGAACCCGGCGTGGTCGAGTGGCTTGGGCTCCTTGGCCGACTCGAAGATGAAGAACTCCATCTCCGGCGCGACATAGAACGTGAAGCCCTTGTCGCGCGCTCGTTCGAGATTGCGCTTCAACACATGCCGGGGGTCACCCTCGAACGGCTCCTCCGACAGGTGCTTGATGTCGCAGAACATGCGCGCGACCGGAGCGTCGTCGCCGCGCCACGGGAGGATCTCGAACGTGTTGGGGTCGGGGACGGCGAGCATGTCGGATTCCTGGACCCGCGTGTAACCCTCGATCGCCGACCCGTCGAAGGTCATGCCTTCCTCGAGCGCGGTCTCGAGCTCCGCCGGCGTGATGGCGAAGCTCTTGAGCGAACCGAGCACGTCGGTGAACCAGAGCCGCACGAACCGGACCCCTCGTTCTTCGACGGTTCGGAGCACGTAGTCGGACTGGTGCTGCATGGTGGTGACCTTCTATCTGGGCGAACGCCGCGACCGATCGCCAATTCTGGCATCGGCCAAGACCCCCGTTCGCCCTGAGGACAGCCCGTTCACAGGCCATTCACATTTGGGCAACGACCCCGAAACCGCGTCCTGCGAGCCTGCGTCCGCGGTCCCCACACATGGGTCGCTCACCCGTTCGCTCCTGCATCATGGGTCGCTCACTGCGAGCCGGGATACCCGGCTCGCAGCCGTTCGCTCCTCAGGCCGGCTCGTCGTGGTGGGCGGGAACCGGCGTAGGCTCCCGCCGCTCGAACCGACAAGAGGTCGAAAGGCCGAGAGGTCGAAAGGCCGAGAGGTCGAAAGGTAGGTAACGCAGGTGGCTACTCCGAGTGACGTCCTCCGGATGTTGCAGGACGAGGTCGTCGACGTCGTCGACGTGCGATTCTGTGACCTACCCGGTCTCATGCAGCACTTCTCGATTCCCGCCCATGAGCTCACGGAGGACGTCTTCGACGAGGGCCTCGGCTTCGACGGTTCGTCGATTCGCGGCTTCCAGGAGATCCAGGAATCCGACATGCTCCTCAAGCCGGACCCCAACACCGCGATCATCGACCCGTTCACGAAGCACAAGACGCTGAACATCAACTGCTTCGTCGAGGACCCGGTGACCGGCGAGTCGTACACGCGCGACCCGCGCTACATCGCGAAGAAGGCAGAGGACTACCTGCGCGGCACCGGCATCGCCGACACCGCGTACTTCGGTCCCGAAGCGGAGTTCTACATCTTCGACTCTGCGGTCTACGACCAGAACCAGTACTCGGGCTTCTACTACCTCGACTCGATCGAGGGCGCGTGGAACGCGGGACGCGAGCGTGAGCTCGACGGCAGCCCGAACCTCGGTTACAAGATCCGGTACAAGGAGGGGTACTTCCCCGTCCCACCGATGGACCAGTACCAGGACCTCCGCTCCGAGATGCTCCTCACGCTCGAGCAGGTCGGTATCCCGATCGAGGTGCAGCACCACGAAGTGGGCACGGCAGGTCAGGCCGAGATCGACATGCGCTTCGACTCGCTGGCAGCGATGGCCGACAAGCTCATGCTCTACAAGTACGTCGTCAAGAACGTCGCGCGTCGTGCGGGCAAGAGCGTCACCTTCATGCCGAAGCCTCTCTTCCAGGACAACGGGTCCGGTATGCACGTGCACCAGTCGCTCTGGAAGGGCGGTGAGCCCCTCTTCTTCGACGAGAAGGGCTACGCCGGACTGTCCGACCTCGCGCGGTGGTACATCGGCGGTCTGCTCGTGCACGCCCCGTCGCTGCTCGCGCTGACGGCTCCGACGACGAACTCCTACAAGCGTCTCGTGCCGGGATACGAGGCGCCGGTGAACCTCGTGTACTCGCAGCGGAACCGCTCCGCCGCGGTGCGCATCCCGCTCTACTCGAAGAGCCCGAAGGCGAAGCGGCTCGAGTTCCGCTGCCCCGACCCGTCGTGCAACCCGTACCTCGCGTTCCCGGCGATGCTCATGGCCGGGCTCGACGGGATCCAGAACCGCATCGAGCCACCCGCGCCGCTCGACCGCGACCTCTACGACCTGCCCCCCGAGGACTTGGCGAAGGTGCCACAGGTGCCGGGCTCGCTCCCGGAGGTGCTCGACGCGCTCGAGAACGACCACGAGTACCTGCTCGCGGGTGGTGTGTTCACACCCGACGTGATCGAGACGTGGGTCGAGTACAAGCGGGTCAACGAGGTCGACGCAATCCGCCTACGCCCGCACCCCTGGGAGTTCGCCCTCTACTACGACATCTAGCCTGCGCGGGTGAAGTAAGACTGGTAGGATTCCTACCATGCGAGTCACGGAGAAGGGTCAGGTCACTATCCCCAAGGAGCTGCGCGACGAGCTCGGCATCGGGGCGGGCAGCGAGGTCGACTTCGAGCGGTCCGACGACACCATCGTGATCCGTAAGGCCACCGACGGCCCGTCCCGTGGGCGCCGGCTGGCGGAACGGCTGCGAGGCCGAGGTGACGTCGCCATGACGACCGATGAGATAATGGCGCTCACCCGAGGCGGCTGAGGGGTGCCGCACGGGACGCTCGTCGACACCAACGTGTTGCTTGACGTGCTCACCGAGGACGAGACCTGTTTCGCCGGGTCGATGGAAGCGTTGGCCGACGCTGCCGAGGTGGGGCCGCTGTGGATCAACCCGATCATCTACGCCGAGGTGTCGGTGCGGTTCTCGCGGATCGAGGACCTCGAGGAGGCGCTGCCGCCCGAGGACTACCGGCGAGCGCAGCTTCCGTGGGAGGCGGCGTTCCTGGCCGGCAAGGCGTTCCTCGACTACCGCCGCAGCGGCGGCACGAGGACGTCGACCCTGCCGGACTTCTACATCGGGGCGCACGCCGCCGTCGACGACATGTCGCTGCTGACCCGCGACGGCGCCCGCTACCGTACCTACTTCCCGACGGTGCAACTCATCACGCCCCACACCTGAGATCACCGGAACAGGTCGAGTCCCCGCTCGTGATGATCCCCACGTGGTTCATGCCGTCCAGCAACATGGGGTCAGAGTACGGGACCATTCTCGGGAGGAACCATGTGGATCCGCGTCGCCGTCGGTGCCGTCCTGCTCCTCGTCGGCGTCGTGTGGATCGGGCAGGGCGCAGGTTGGATCCACGGATCGTTCATGACCGGAGAAGCCCTGTGGCTGGTGATCGGCGTGATCTGTGCCCTGGGAGGGGCGGCGCTGATCGGCACGGCGCGGCGCACTCCTCGTCACTGAACGGGCGCGGTCGTCGTAGTATCTGCCCGTGCGCAGAGTGCGCCACTCGGCACGCTTGGGGGGAGAGTTCGTCCGCTACGCGGTTTCCAACCGCGCCTGGTGGGTGGTACCACTCGTGCTCCTCCTCGCAGTTGTGGCGCTCGCGGTCGTCGCCGGGCAGGCAGCGGCGCCGTACACGCTGTACACGTTGTTCTGAGCCCGCGCGGGTGAAGAACGGCACCGGGGGCCCAGGGGGGAGCTCGTGTCGCAGTGGACATGGGGAGAACTGGGCGAATTGCCCAGTCCGAAGCCTCGGAGTCGCGCGCGGGCGGGCCTGCTCCGCATCGCGATCGCGGTTGCGCTCGGCGCAGTGCTGTGGTGGCTGGGCTTCGCGGTCGTCGCGCTTGCGATCGTGGTCGCGGCGATCGTGCTCACTGCGGCGTCGTGGGCATGGCCGGCCGGGAGCGGCCGCATCGAAGCTGTCCTGCGCCGCTTCGGTCACACGGTCGGTCGGGCGCTGACCCTCGTGCTGCTCACCGCAGTGAACCTTCTGGTGTTCACGCCGGTTGCGATCGTGATGCGCGTCGTCGGGCACGATCCGCTCGCGCCGGGGACGCGCCGCACCGACGCATCGTTCTGGCACCCGCGGCGCGCGCGCTCGATGCCGGAGCGGCAGTTCGCCGACGAGCGCGCGCTTTTTGCTCGCATCGGTGAGGCGAAGCACCGCCGCCGGCCGATCCTGCGCCTGGCGACGGCCGTCGGCGTGGTCGTGCTGATCCTCGCTGCCGACCTGGGCGCGGGCTGGGTGTACGACCAGGTGAGTGACGCTTCGCGCAGCCCGGCGGCTGCGGCCGACGACTCGATGGCCATCGAGGACCAACCGGCGCTGCAGGACAGCCCGTGGGCACGAGACTTCGTCGCGGAGCAGAACCAGCTCGTCGCCACCCCCGACACATATCTCGGGTATCGATACGCGGACTTCCGTGGTCGCTACCTGACCCTGGTCAACGGTGTCCGCCGCAGCTACCAGCCGGCGGGCGGCGGCCGGCTGAAGGTGTGGTTCTTCGGCGGTTCCGCGCTGTTCGGCGACATCCAACGCGACGAGCACACGATCCCGTCGGAGGTCGCGCGCATCGCCGAGGCCGACGGGCTACCGATCGAGGTGCGCAACTATGGGCGCCCGGCGACGTCGACGTGGATGGAGCTCGGTTTGCTCGAGGAGTTGATCGCGAAGGCTGGGAAGCCCGATGTCGTCGTGTTTTACGACGGCTTCAACGATCTGGCATGGCAACTCAACATTCGGCTCTCCCCGGATCCGTACAACCCGTTCGACGGGTCGAGCAGCGCGTCGGACGCCGCCGCGCTCCCGAGCTCGAACCCACCAGCGGAACCCGCGGTCAAGCGGAAGCCTGCACCCGCCTCCGACGACGACGGCGGCACGAGCGTGTCCGACGTGATCTCGGCGTACTGGGACCAGGCTGCCTCGCATCGTGTGTACGACGCGATCAGCGACCTCGTCGACCCGCCGGGCAAGCAGCCGGTTCGATTCGCGAAGGGAGTGGAGGAGCACCACACGAGCTCGGCTCCGGCGTCGCCCGAGTCGGTGCAAGCCGGCCAGAACGCGGCCTCGATCGAGAAGCGCGCGGCGATGCTGGTGACCGCGCTCGGACGCGCACATGGGTTCCGCCCCCTGTTCTTCTACCAACCGACCGTGTTCACCAAGCGCCTGCTCGCCGACGAGGAGCGGTACCGCGCCCTCCCGAGCTACGAGCCCGAGCGGTGGGATCCCGCGACGCAGGAGGCAAGGAACCTCCTGAAGGCGACGCCCTACATCGATCTCGGTCGGTCGCTCGACGGAATGACCCGGCCGGTGTTGAGCGACTTCGTGCACATCAACGAGGACGGTGCTCACCGCGTCGCGGAGGCGATGTACGAGCACCTCAGGGCACAACTGCAGAAGGCCGACGAGTCACGGAACGCGTCACGGTGAACATCCTCGGTGTGAGCGCCTTCTACCACGACTCTGCCGCCGCCCTCGTGCAGGACGGTGCTCTCGTCGCGGCGGCGCAGGAGGAGCGCTTCACCCGCAAGAAGCACGACGCCCGCTTCCCGCGCCACGCCATCTCGTATTGCCTGCGGCGCGGCGGTGTGGACGCGCGTGGTCTCGACGCGGTCGTGTACTACGACAAGCCCCTCACGACGTTCGTGCGACTGCTCAAGACGTACCTGAAGGTCGGCGCGGCCGGCTTGCGCTCGTTCACGCACGCGATTCCCGCGTGGACCGACGAGAAGCTCTGGATTCCCTACGAGCTCGAACGCGGGCTCGGCGATCTCGGCTACGCGATGCCGAAGCAACTGTGGTTCACCGAGCACCACGAGAGCCACGCGGCCAGCGCGTTCTTCCCTTCACCGTTCGAGCACGCCGCCGTGCTCACCTTCGACGGCGTCGGGGAATGGGCAACGAGCAGCATCGGCGTCGGCCGTGGCAACCGGGTGACGCTGGTCCGGCAGATGAACTTCCCGAACTCGCTCGGGTTGTTGTACTCCGCGTTCACCTACTTCTGCGGTTTCCGCGTAAACTCCGGCGAGTACAAGTTGATGGGCCTCGCGCCGTACGGCAAGCCGAAGTACGTCGACTCGATCCTGAGCGACCTGATCGACCTCCGCGACGATGGCTCGTTCCGCGTCGACATGCGCTACTTCGGCTACCTCACCGGGCTCGAGATGACGAACCGGCGGTTCGACGCGCGCTTCGGCGGCCCTCCTCGCGAGCCCGAGTCGGACATCACCCAGCGCGAGCTCGACCTCGCAGCATCGATCCAGGAGGTCACCGAGGAGATCGTGCTGCGCATGGCGCGCACGGCTGCCCAGGTCACGGGGGAGCGCGACGCGTGTCTTGCGGGCGGTGTGGCGCTGAACTGCGTGGCGAACGGCCGGTTGCTCCGCGAGGGACCGTTCGAGCGAATCTGGATTCAACCGGCGGCCGGCGACGCGGGCGGGGCGGTCGGCGCCGCGCTGTACGGATGGCACCAGATCTTGGACAACCCGCGCGAAGCCGACGGCGTGCACGACCGGATGCGCGGCGCCTACCTCGGCCCGCGGTTCATGCCCGACGAGATCGTCGCGTGGCTCGACGCGAACAACTACCCCTACCAACGTGTGACCGGCGCCGAGCGCGCCCGACGCATCGCGCGCCTCGTCGCCGACGGGAAGGTCGTCGGCCTCTTGCAGGGTCGCATGGAGTTCGGCCCACGCGCCCTCGGGCACCGGTCGATCATCGGCGACCCGCGGTCGTCCACGATGCAGTCGATCATGAACTTGAAGATCAAGTACCGGGAGTCGTTCCGTCCCTTTGCCCCAGCCGTGCTCGCGGAGCAGGCGTCGACGTGCTTCGACATCGACCTGGGCGTCGAGTCGCCTTACATGCTCCTCGTGGCCGACGTGCGGCCAGAGCTTCGCAGCAGTCCCGACGCGGACCACGGGAGTACCGACCTGCGATCCTGGGTCAACGAGGTGCGGTCGGAGATCCCGGCCGTGACCCACGTGGACTACTCGGCGCGCCTGCAGACTGTGTCCCGCGACACGAGCCCGCAGTTCCACGAGATCCTGACGGCGTTCGATGAGCTGACCGGATGCCCGGTGCTCATCAACACCTCGTTCAACGTGCGCGGTGAACCGATCGTCTGTACGCCCGAGGACGCGTACCGCTGCTTCATGCGCACCGAGATGGACACGCTCGTGCTCGAGGATTGCCTGCTCGACAAGGCCGACCAGCCTGCGTTCGCCGACGCCGATGACTGGTCGGTCGACTTCGTGCTCGACTGACCACCGTCACTTCGTGCCGTAGAACTCGCGCTCGACCACGCGGCGCGCTCGGCGCGTCAGCCGGCGGTAGTCGTCACGCAAGGACGTCGCCGGTTGATGCACGTAGTCGAGCATCAACCCGAGTTTCTCGATCATGGCGCGATCTCGGGGGAGCGCGTCCGATGGGCTGCCGCTCTGTAGGTAGCGGGCGTTGCGCGCGCGCTCACAGAACCGGTAGGCGGCTTCGAGCGCAGCCACGTCGTCGTCGGCAAGCAAGCCGGCGTCGCGCAGCCGGGTCAACGCGTCGATCGTTCCCGGCACGCGGAGCTCGGGGCGCTCGCCGCCGTGCTGGAGCTGCAGCAGCTGGACCAGGAACTCTACGTCGGACAACGAGCCGCGCCCGAGCTTCAGGTGGAACTGCGGATCTTCGCCCGGCGGGATGCGTTCGCGCTCGATGCGTGCCTTCATGCGCCGGACCTCGCGCATGTCGTCGTCGGTGAAAGGCTGTCCGTACACGACGTGTTCGACGAGCTCGAGGAACCGTGCGCCGAGCTCGGCCTCGCCGGCCACGACCCGAGCCTTCGACAGCGCTTGCCTCTCCCAGGTAAGGCCCCAGCGCTCGTAGTAGTTGGCATACCCGGCGAGCGACCGGGCGAGCGGCCCCTGGTTGCCCTCCGGGCGCAGTCGCGCGTCGATACGGAACGTCTGACCTTCGGACGTCGTCGCGCCGATCTCGGTGACGAGGCCTTCGGCGATCCGCTCCGCGACGTCGAAGTCGGCTGCGCCGTCGCCGCCGTACACGAAGAGCACGTCGATGTCGGAGGCGTACGACAGCTCGGCCCCTCCCAGGCGTCCCACGCCGATCACGGCGAACGGCACCGGTGGCTCGAGCGAGGCGAGCGCGGCCTCGAGGCACGCCTCGGCGAGGCCGGTGAGCTCTCGTTCGGCGACCTCGAGCGGTGCGAAGCCGAGCAGGTCGCGCGCCGCGATGCGGAGCAGCTCGCGTCGCTTGAAGCGCCGCAGCCCCTCCCGTCGCTGTTCCGCGTTCTCCCGCCACTCGAGTGTGTCGAGCGCATCGGCCACGAGCTCTGCGCGCGGCTTCTCCGCGCGCAGCGCGTCGTCGTCACCCAACAGGTCGACGAACTCGGGCTGACGGCGCAGGGCGTCGCCGACGACGCGGCTCGATCCCAGCAGGATGCACGTCCGTTCGGCCGCGACCGGCGCGTCGCGAAACGTAGTGGCGAGCGATGCAGACCGGGCCGGCCCCTCGGCCAGCCTGCGGAGCTGGAGCAACCCGAGGTCCGGATCGGGGGTCTCCGAGAGCCACTCGAGGATGACGGGAAAGAGTTGCTGCATCAGCTTCGAGCGACGAGTGACCCCGAACGCGAGCTCGCGCACCGCGGCGCGCGTGCGTTCCACGTCGGTGAACCCGAAGGCGGCGAGCCGTTCCTCGGCAGCCTCGGGCGACAACGGACCTGCGCCGGCGAGCGTGTCGAGCACTGGCGCGAAGAAGAGCCGCTCGTGGATCGAGCGCACGGTGGCCTGGTGCGCCCGATGGCCGGCCTCGAACAGTTCGAGCGCGTTGCGGTCCGCGTGGTCGCGGTAGCCGAGCACGCGCGCGAGGCGCGTGCGTGCTCGCCCGTCAGTCGGGATGGTGTGGGTCTGCTGCTCGTCGTAGATCTGGAGACGGTGCTCGACGGTGCGGAGGAACCGGTACGCATCGTCGAGGCGCGTGGCGTCGGCGCGCTCGACGTATCCCGACGACGACAGCGCGCGCAGCGCATCGAGCGTCGTCGGGCTCCGCACCGTGTCGTCGTGCCGGCCGTGCACGAGCTGGAGGAGCTGCACCGCGAACTCGATGTCGCGGATGCCTCCACGACCGCGCTTGAGCTCACGATCGCCCAGGCCCTTGCGATCGGTGACGTCTTCCGAGCGTCCCTTCATCGCGCGGATCTCGCGCACCGCGTCCGGGCGGAGCACGTCGGGCCACACGAAGGGCCGCGTCAGCTTCATGAAACGGTCGCCGAGCAGGGGGTCACCCGCAACCGGCCGCGCCTTCAACAGCGCCTGGAACTCCCACGTCTGTGCCCAACCCTCGTAGTACGACCGGTAGCTGTCGACCGTTCGCGTGAGCGGGCCGCTCCGGCCTTCCGGTCGCAGGTCGGCGTCGGTGCGGAAGACGATCCCGTCTTCGGTGGTGGTTGTCATCGTCGTGAGCACCGAGCGCGCGACGCGCTCGGCACTCTCGCCGTCGCCGTCGTGTACGAAGAGCACGTCGACGTCGCTTGCGTAGTTGAGCTCGCGTCCGCCGAGTTTTCCCATCCCGATCACCGCGAACGGCCGGTCGCTCTCGGCGATGGAGAGCGCCGCCTCGAGGCACACCTGCGCAAGTGCGGCGAGCTCGCGTCCGACCGCGGGGAGGTCGGCGGTACCGAGCAGGTCGCGGCTGGCGATGCGAAGCAATTCGCGGCGCTTCCATCGCCGCAGGCCACGTTGGTCGGCACTGCCCGCGTCCCGCCACGAGGCGCGGTAGTCGTCGATCCCTTGCTCGTGCGCGAAGGCATCGGCGTCGCGTAGGGGGTCGAGCAGCGTCGCGTCGGCGATCACCGCCGACGACAACGACCGCGATGCGCACGCCAGCGCGATCAGACCGTCACGGAGGAGCGCGTTGCCCGCCAACTCGTCGGCGACAGTCGGTTGCGCCTCGGCCACGCGGGCCAACACGGTGTGCGCGATCGAGGCGTCAGCTGACCGGTCGATGGCCCCGGCGAGCGCCGCGTTCTCGAGCACCCTCTCGCTGCCGGCCATGTGGGCAGTGTCGCGTATCCTGAAGCCATGCCCCGGCTCCGCATTGCGGCGGCGCAACTCAACGTGATCGTCGGTGATCTCGACGGCAACGCGGCGCGCATCATCGACGCCTACGAGCGAGCGGAGGCCGCCGGCTGCGACCTCGTCGCGTTCCCGGAGCTCGCGCTCACGGGCTACCCACCCGAAGACCTGCTGCTCCGTCCCTCGTTCGTCGCGCGTTCTGCTGAGGTGCTCGAGAAGTTGGCCGCGCGTACGGGTCGCGCCGCCGCGGTGGTGGGCTTTCCCGAAGCCGCCCGCGATCTCTACAACGCCGCCGCGGTGTGCGCGAACGGTCGCGTGCTCGGCGTGTACCACAAGCACTTGCTTCCGAACTACGCAGTGTTCGACGAACAGCGCTACTTCGCGCCATCCACTGTCGACGGTCCGCTGTTCGTGGTGGCAGGCGTGCGAGTCGCGATGTCGATCTGCGAAGACGCGTGGAGCCCGAGTGGTCCGATCGTCACTCAGGCCGCCGGCGGCGCCGAGTTCGTCGTGAACATCAACGCGTCCCCCTACTACGCGGGACGGATCCGTGAGCGAGCAACGATGCTCGCGACGCGAGCGGCCGACGCGTCGGTACCCGTGCTCTACGTGAACCTCGTGGGCGGGCAAGACGAGCTCGTCTTCGACGGCGCCTCGATGCTCTTCGACGAACGCGGGCATCTCGTCGCACGAGCGAAGCAGTTTCAGGAAGATCTCCTGGTCGTCGATGTCGACGTCCGGCCCGCATTCCGTCGCCGCTTGCTCGATCCGCGCGGACGCGTGCGGGCGGAGCCGTTGCGCGAAGTGATGGTCAGCGAGCCGCGGGTCGGCGAGCGCGGCGCGCCCACCCGCATCGAGCCGCTGCTGGAGCCCGTGCACGAGGTGTACGAGGCGTTGGTCCTCGGCACCCGCGACTACGTCCAGAAGAACGACGTCGCCGACGTGTTCGTCGCGATCTCGGGTGGCATCGACTCGTCGCTCGTGGCCACGATCGCCGCCGACGCGCTCGGACCTGAGCACGTCACCGGTGTGCTCATGCCGTCGCGCTACTCGAGCGCGGGGAGCGTCACCGACGCCGAGGCGTTGGCTGCGAACCTCGGCATCCGCACCATGACGATCCCGATCGAGCCCGCCCACACTGCGTTTCTCGACATGCTCGCGGAACCCTTCGGAACCGAACCGGGACTCGCAGGGGAGAACCTCCAAGCGCGGATACGCGGCACCGTGCTGATGGCGCTGAGCAACAAGCTCGGCGGCCTCGTGCTGACCGCGGGGAACAAGAGTGAGATGGCTACCGGCTACGCAACGCTGTACGGCGCCGATATGACGGGCGCGTTCGCGGTGATAAAAGACGTGCCCAAGATGCTCGTGTACGCGCTCGCGCGCGACCGCAACGAACGGGCCGGGCGTGCGCTGATCCCCGAAGTCGTGCTCGAGAAGCCGCCGAGCGCAGAGTTGCGGCCCGATCAGAAAGACTCCGACTCGTTGCCCGAGTACGCGACGCTCGACCCGATCGTCGAGGGCTACGTCGAGGGTGACCTCTCGATCGCCGAGCTCGAAGAGCAGGGCTTCGATGCCGACACGGTGCGACGGGTGGCACGGCTGATCGATCGCAACGAGTACAAGCGCCGTCAAGCGCCCCCGGGCGTGCGCGTGTCGCCCAAGGCGTTCGGCAAGGACCGGCGTCTCCCGATCGTCAACCGCTGGCCGGGCTAGGAACGAAGCGGAGTCGTGCGCCAGGCGCGGTTCGCGGCTGAAGCCGCGCTCGTGCTCGCGGCGCTGCTCTACGGCGTCACGTTCCCGCTGGTCCACGACGCGCTCGAGGACATCACGCCGTTCGCGTACCTCGTCGGTCGCTTCGGCATCGCGCTGCTCTTCGTCGCGCCCCCAGCTTGGATCGCCGCACGCGGCATGCGTGATCGCCGGCTCCTCTGGCGCGCGGGCACGATCGCCGGTGTGCTGCTCTTCGGCGGATACGCGACCCAAACCGTCGGCCTCCAGTACACGACGCCTTCCACGTCGGCGTTCATCACCGGTCTCTATGTGGTGCTCACGCCGGTGGTCGAGGCGGTGGTGTACCGCCGCACGCCCGAGCGCGCGGTGTGGGGAGGAATCGTGCTCGCCACGATCGGTCTCTACCTGCTCACCGGCGCCGACGTCCACCTCGGAAGCGGTGAGCTCCTCACGCTCGCGTGCGCGCTGCTTTTCGCGGGTCACATCGTGTACTTGGGTGCGTACGCGCGCCGCCTCCCGCCTGCCGCGTTCACGGGCATGCAGCTCGGGATGGTCGCGGTGCTCTCGCTCCCGGCGGCCACCGCGCAGGGCGTCGGGAAGCTCACCGCGCTCGCGGTGTTCGCGGTGATCTTCACCGGAGTGGCGTGCTCGGCGATCGCGCTGCCTCTCCAGTTATGGGGCCAGCGCCGCATCCCGGCTGCGCGTGCGGCGTTGATCCTGCTGGCGGAGCCGGTGTTCGCCGGTCTCGCCGGCTACATCAGTGGTGAACGCTTCGCGGCGGAGCAGGTCGCCGGCGCTGCGATCATCCTCGTGGGCATCGCGGTGTCGGAGCTCGGATCGGCGTCCGAGCGCGACGCTGCGCAGCCGGCGGAGGAGGTCGCGTGACCAGCGCCCGGCACCCGGGTGCAAATCCCTCGGGCCCGGATCGGTGAGAGTCCTGTGGAAAAGCGTCATCCCGGCGGTCGAGTCCGTGCGGGCCCGTCTCGACGACAGGTACAGGGCCTGGCGACCCGAGGCGAACGTGATCGCGGAAGCGCCGATCCCACCGGGGGGGCCCCCTTCGTGACATTCACTGCGAGCCGGGATACCCGGCTCGCAGCCGTTCGCTCTCGCTCGAGGCCCCCTGACCTGCGGTTTCTGTTTCCCACAACCCCTGTGGAGACTCTTGACGGGGCCGGTATCGTTACAGGCGAGCCAGCGGAGCCGAGGCCTGCAGCGTCGCCCGGGCCCCGTGCCTCTCTTGCGATTCCACGCACCACGACGAGAGAAGGATGCCCCGGGTGGCGAAAGAGCGAGTCGAACGCGACGAGGAAGATCTCGTCCGCCTCTATCTCACCGATATCGGGCAGTACCCCCTCCTCACCAAGGACGACGAGGTCCGGCTCGCCCAACAGATCGAGCAGGGCAACTCGGCCCGCGAGGAGCTGGTCGGCGGCGGCAAGGAGCTCACGCCCACCAAGAAGCGCGAGCTCCGGCGCACGGCCCGCCAGGGTGACGACGCCCAGCGCACGTTCGTACAGTCGAACCTGCGCCTCGTCGTGTCGATCGCCAAGAAGTACCAGGCCTCGGGCCTGCCGCTCCTCGACCTCATCCAGGAGGGCAACCTCGGCCTGATGCACGCCGTCGAGAAGTTCGACTGGCGCAAGGGCTTCAAGTTCTCCACGTACGCAACATGGTGGATCCGTCAGGCGATCACGCGCGGGATCGCCAACACCGGTCGCACGATCCGCCTCCCCGTGCACGCGGGCGACACGCTGGCGCGTCTCCAGAAGGCGCGGTCACGCCTCGAGCTGAAGCTCGGCCGGGCGGCCACGCTCGCCGAGCTGTCGGCCGAGGTCGAGATGCCCGAGGACAAGGTCACCGAGGCGCTCCGGTTCGCAGCCGAACCGTTGTCGCTGTCGGAGCCATTGCGCGAAGACGGCGACGCCGAGCTCGGTGACATCGTCGAGGACCGCTCGGCCGAATCGCCCTTCGAGGTCGCGGCCACCGCGTTGCTGCCCGACGAGATCGAGAAGCTGCTCGCGCCGCTCGACGAGCGTGAGCGTCAGATCCTGGCGCTGCGCTTCGGGCTCGACCGTGGCGAACCGCGCACGCTCGAAGAGGTGGGGGAGCACTTCAACCTCACGCGCGAGCGCATCCGCCAGATCGAGGCCCGCGCCATGAGCAAGCTGCGGCACCCCTCCGCCGACACCGGCGCCCGCGACCTCCTGGCTGTTTGACACCCCGCTCGTTCGAAGCGAGCGCGAGTGACGATGTGACGCCTTGACCCGTGGCGGCTGCGAGCGCGACCAGAAATTTCGCGGAACTTGTAGGGCGCCTTTCGAACCCACCTTCAGGTCTGACCGCGGTTCTCGTGTACGACCGGTGAAGGTTTCCTTCGTCAGCTCGTGCGCGTCAGGCAGAACTCGTTGGCTGGAACCAAGTAGCGGGACGAAGGTCCGGAGGTTGATAGCCCGTGCATAGCGCCGGGCCTCGGCTCAAGCGCCGGTCCGCGACGATCTGATAAGTATTGACGACATGCTCACTTCCGGTCAGGCCTGGGACGTTCTACGTTCGCACGCGCCTCGCGATCAGTGGCTCACGCTCCAGGACGTCTATGCGCTCGTCAGCGCGTACGTGGAGCTCGATGAGCAGGACCGGGCTCCCATCGCCACCAATGGAAAGTCGGCGCGTTGGCAGCGAACCGTTCGAAACGCTCTCCAGACGCACAAGCAGAGTTCCGAGCTTGAGTGGGACCGGCAGACGGGCTTCCGCCTCCCGACCTGAGACGCCAGCATCCGCGAATCTTGCCTGTCGTACCCCTATCCTACGATCGAACACGTGTTCGATTCATCCGAATATCACCCCACGCGTGGGGCCGTCTCGGCATCCCGGCTCCATCTTGAAGAGCCCGGTAATCTTCCGCGGGACACCCAAAGGGCGGTTGCTACAGAGGTGGAATTGCAACTGTCGGGTCGACAGGCCGGGGAGTGCGCGGAAGGGGTGCCGGTGCAGCTGCGGCTGATGGATGGGGCAACGTCACCCGCCTTTGAGCCTCTCAGCACGGACACCGCTGCGCTTGAACCGCGTGAGCCAGACCGGGCTGAGATAATGGGCCGCAAGGGCTCCATCTACTACCGGGCCCACAGCTATCACACCAAGGTTCCGCCCGAGGGCATCGCTCGGCTGATCGAGCACTACACCGACCCCGGCGATTGGGTACTCGATCCTTTCTGCGGGTCGGGGATGACCGGCGTGGCGAGTCTGATGAGCGGTCGCCAGGGTCTGCTCTCCGATCTCTCACCGGCAGCCGTCCACATCGCCAACAACTATGTGACGCCGATCGACCCGGCGCTGTTCGCGTCTAGTGCAGCGACGCTCCTCACTCAGCAGAGCAGTCTTGAGCGATTTCTGTACGGGACGCCGTGCACCTCATGCCGTGGCGGCGCCGTGATCGAGTACACGGTCTGGTCGGACGTCTTCGCATGTCCAACATGCGCCACTGAGATCGTGTTCTGGTTGGGCGGAGTGGACGCGACCACGGGCGCAGTGGCGCCCACGATCCACTGTTCCGGGTGCGGCGCCGACTGGGCAAAGCGCTCGCTTCGTTGGTCGACAAGCGTCCCCGTGCTCCAGTCCGTGCGCTGCGCGACTTGTCGGAAGCGTTGGCAGGAACCAATCAGCGACGCGGCGCGTGCACGAGGACAGTCTTTCGATGCTGACTCGATACCCCACTGGCATCCGACAACGCCGTTCGAGCCGTCCCGGGAG
>JBBDHW010000042.1:0-52906 GCA_040880805.1 Acidimicrobiia bacterium
CCGGAAGGCGACCCCTCGGCCTGGTTCACCGCCTACGACTTCCCCGCGATCAAGCTCAACCCGATCCCGTCACGCCCGGTCCCGATCCTCATCGGCGGACACTCCGATGCCAACCTGCGGCGCGCCGCTCGCATCGCCGACGGCTGGATGGCGGCCGGCGGTTCGCCGGAGGATCTCACCCAGTGGATCGGCCGCATCCAGGTGCTCCGGCGCGAGTACGGGCGTGAGGGTGAGCCGTTCGACATGTACGCCACGAGTTTCGACTCGTTCAGCGTCGACGGCATCAAACGGCTCGAGGATCTCGGTGTGACGCACACTTCGGGTGGATTCGGACGCTTCAACCCCTACGGCATCGAAGCGGACCCGGAGACGCTGAAGGAGAAGATCGACAACCTGCGCCGCTACGCCGACGACGTCATCGCGAAGGTGCGGACGTGATGGACGTCGTCGTCGTCGCTTCGACGTACCTCGACGCGCTCGTGTCGCGAGACGCCGACAGTGCGCTGCTCGCGCCTTCCGTCCGACGGACCAACAATGGCGTGTTGGCGGTCGAGGGTGCGGATGCCATCCGCGAGATCATCCGTCACGAGCCGCTCACCGACATGGGCGGGCGTCGCTGGGTGGTCGACGGCGAACACGCCATCGCGTTCTACGACCTCGAGGCCACAGTGGGCGCCGAGATCTGGCCCGCGTACGTCGCCGAGCACTTCGTCGTCCGCGACGGGCTGATCCAGGAACTCGACATCGTCTTCGTCGGGGATCCGGCGAAGCGGTCCCGTCCGGAACGGCCGGTGCGATATCCCGATGGCAACGACGCGCGCGACGTGGTGCTCGGCATCGCGCAGGCGTACGTCGCCGCGTTGCAGAGCCACGACGCGTCCGAGGTTCCGCTCGCCGAACGGGCGTACCGCATCGAGAACGGCGTGTACATGGGGAGCACGGGAGCGGAGATCCGTGCTGCCCTCGAAGATGGTGGCATGAGCATCATCAGCAGGATCGAGGACTTGCACTGGTACGCGGGCGCGGGAAGCGCGGCCGCGTACTACACGCTGTTCGTCGACGCCGGTGATGCCGGCACTGTTGTATGCAAGATCGGTGAGCGGTTCCGCGTGTACGAGGGCGAACTGGTCGAGATCGAGGTCGTCTATTCCACGGAGATCGTCGCGTAGGATCAACCGGATGGTGCGTCTCCGGGCAGCGTTTCTCGTGGTCGTGCTCATCATGTCGGTGCTCGCGGCCATTCCCGTTGCGCGCGCGGCAACCAATACGACGACACCGGGGTACCAGAGTGTGTTGACCGGCGCCATCGCCGAGCTCCAGCGCTATTGGGCCCGCGAGTATCCCGATCTCTACGGCGAGCGGTACCAGCCGATTCCTCGCGCGCGCATCATCGCGGCGCGACCCGGCGTGAAGATGCCGGCGTGCCAGGGTCACAAGACGGTCTACGCGGACGTCAGGGGGAACGCGTTCTATTGCTTGGAGAGCAACTTCATCGCCTACGACGATGTGCAGCTCATGCCGGATCTTGCCGACACGTTCGGAACGTTCTCGGTGGCGCTCGTGCTCGCGCACGAGTGGGGGCACGCAGTCCAGGACCGTGCCGGCAACGGCGACCAGCAGACCGTCTACATGGAGCAGCAGGCGGACTGTTTCGCGGGTGCGTTCCTCCACCACGTCGCGGAGAACGGCAACTCGTTGACGCTCAAACTTGGCGACCTCGAGGCGTCACTGGGCGCGATGCTCATGCTGCGCGACGCGCCCGGACGGTCGGCGGCGGACCCGTCGGCGCACGGCAGCGCCTTCGACCGGATCGGCGCGTTCCAGGACGGCTTCGAATCGGGCGCCGAGAAGTGTGCGACGTACTTCGACGATCCGCCGGTCCTCGTGGAGATCCCGTTCTCGAGCGAGGAAGAGGCGCAGAGCCAGGGCGAGGTCAGCGCCGAAGACGTGATCCCTCTCGCGGTGAAGCTGCTGAACGCCTTCTACTCGCAGGTCGAACCGAACTACGAACCACTCTCACTCCGCGACATCACGTCGTTCGACAGCTCGAAGCGCAGCACCATCCCGAAGTGCGGCCGGACCACGCTCACGCTCAAGCAGGTGCAGAACCGCGTCTTCTATTGCATCGACGATGGCTACATCGCGTTCGACGACCCATTCCTGCAGCGCATCTACGACGAGATCGGCGACTTCGGCGTGGCGTCACTCATCGCGAACCCGTGGGCTACGTACGTGCAGACCATCCAGGACATCCCCGGCGTGGCCGGCAACGGTCTCGAAGTGGTCTTCCAATCCGACTGTTACAGCGGGGGCTGGGCCGCTGCGTTGTTCAACGGTGCCTTGGAGGGTGGGAGCCTGTCGCCCGGTGACCTCGACGAGTTCGTGGAGGCCTTCCTCGTGTACAGCCGCGCCCGCGGCGTGGAGGCGAACGTGCCGATCACGTTCTTGCGGGTGGAGTTCTTCCGAGTCGGCTTCCTCGAGGGCTACAACGCCTGCAACTACGACGACATCGCCGCCGCCGTTGCCAACATCTGAGGCGGATCTCCGGCCGCTGTCACTTTCAGCTGCGCTGGGCGACGACCAGGAGGCGGCGGGACTCGAAGGTGAACGGCAGCAGCGAGAAGCCGCCGTACCACGCCTCGGGCACGAGACCGGCGGCGCGCAGCATGCGATCGACGTCGGTCGCGGTTTAGAGGCGAACACGGTGGGTACGTTCGTGCCGGGATCCCTCCCGGTCCACCCATTGGTGCGTCACCGCGTTGACACCGGTGACGGCGTCGAACTCGCGCAATTGGGTGACCAGCGTGCCGTCACTGAGCTCGGACCAGTCGCGCGACGCGTAACGAGCCACGAGGCTGTCGCGGTGGGCAAGCTCCAACACGAACCGACCACCGGGGCGTAGCGCATCGGCAATCGATTGCAACGCTCGCTGGTTCTCTTCGTCGTCGTAGTACCCCCACGCCGTCAACAGGTTGAGGGCCACATCGAACGCGCGCTCGTACGGGATCTCGCGAATGTCACCGTGCACGAATTGGACGGAGACGCCGACGTCGTCGGCCGTTTCGGCCGCGCGCTCGAGGAAGAACTCGGACGAGTCCAGACCGACGACGTCGTATCCCGCCGCGGCCAGGCGGACGGAGTGCCGCCCGACGCCACATGCCGCGTCGAGCACGCGGGCCGGTGGATCGGGGAGCAGCGTGCGCAGCGCGGCAACCTCGAAGTCGGTGTGCTCGTCGTCCGGGAAGCCGAAGAGCTCGGCCTCCAGCGCGCTCATGGTCTCGCTGATACGCCGGGCCCGCGTCTCGGGCTTCTTCGCGGAGTCGCGGAGCCACGCGGTCCCGGCTCGACGACCGCGCGGAAGCGCTTGGTGGTTGGCATGGTGGATGTCTACTTGGCCGCGCGCTCTTCCGCGGTGCGGTAGTCGCCGAACCGTTCGTCGCGCTTCTGCAGCGCGTGGGTGAGCCCCTCGGCGCGGTCTGCCATGAACGCCTGGAACGTGGCGGTCCGCGTGGCCTGGGTGCAGAGGGGGATGCCCGCCTTGATCGAGTCGCGGAAGCCCATGATCTCCATGGCCTGGTGCACGGTGCGCTTGTTGATCTGCGCGATGTCGGTGGGGATGTTGGCAACGCGCGATGCCATCTCGAGTGTGCGCTCCTCGAGCTCCGCTGCCGGGAACGCGCGCGTCGCGTAGCCGCATTCGACCGCTTCGACGCCGCTCAGCGGGTCGCCCGTGAGCATCATCTCCATGCCCTTGCGCATGCCACACATCCACGCGTGGTACTGCATGTCGGGTGTGCCGAAGCGCACGGCGGGATACCCGATCTTTGCGTCCTCGGCCACGTACACGAGGTCGCAGCCGGTCGCGAGCTCGCTCCCGCCCGCGAGGCAGTAGCTGTGCACTTGGGCGATGACGGGCTTGGCGAGGTCCCAGATGCTCGTCCAGTAGCCGGTGACCTGGCGCTGGAACTGACCTTCACCCGAGGTGAACCAGTCGGCGGGCGCGCCGGCATCGGGCGGGTCGCCGCCGAGGTCGTAGCCGGCCGAGAAGCACTTGCCCGCGCCGCGGATGATCGACACCCGCACGTCGGGGTCGGCGTCGGCCTCGCGCAGCGCAAGGATGATCTCGCGGCGCAGAGGCGTGTTGAGCGCGTTGCGCTTCTCGGGGCGGTTCAGTGTGATTCGCCGCACCATCGGCGCGGGATCGTCGACCAGGATCACGGAGTAGCTCACGTCGCCTCCAGTACATGGCTGCGGCCGGCGGCCGCGAACTGTTCCCGCAACGCCGAGGCGTCGTCGGGTGTGAACGGAACGTACGCCAGCTCGCGGCCCGGGCGCCACCAGATCGGATCGCCGACGGACCAGCGTTCGTGCACGAGTTGACGCTTGAGGATCTTGTTGGTCTCGGTGACGGGCAGTCGCCCGACGATCCGTACGAACGTGGGCGCCCACTTGGTGCCGAGGTCGTGCTGCTCTGCGAGGAAGTCGACGAACGCGTCCGGATCGAAGGCCACACCCGGAGCGAGTTGGATCGCGGCCATCACCCGATCCCCGACTTCGGCGTCGGGCACGCCGTAGACCGCGGGGAGGACTACGGGCTCCCAACGCAGCAGGATGCGCTCGACCGGTGCCGCCGCGAAGTTCTCGCCGTCGACGCGGATCCAGTCGGCGGTGCGCCCGGCGAAGTAGAAGAAGCCCTCGTCGTCGCGGTAGGCGAGGTCGCCGGTCCAGTAGGCGCCGTCTCGGTACCGCTCGCGCATCGCCTCCGCGTTCTTCCAGTAGCCCTCGAATCCCTGCGCGGCGAGGTTGACGATCTCGCCCGTTGCCTCCTCCGCGTTGAGCAGCCTGCCGTTCGTGTCGAAGCGCGCGGGCGGGCACTCCTCGCCCGTCTCCGGGTTGATCACCTTGACCGCGTCGGAGCCCTTCCCGAGCGAGCCGACCGGCGTGCCGGGGACGCGGCTGATCGTCGCGCCGGTCTCGGTCTGCCCGTATCCGTCGGTGAGCGGGCAGGCGAAGCGGGCCTCGAAGCGGCGCATGTCGGCTTCGTTCCCCTCGTTGCCAAACCCGCGAACCAGCGGGTTGTCCGCGTCGTCGGTGTGCTCGGGCGTGTCGAGGATGTACGCGAGCGGCTTGCCGACGTAGTTGAAGTAGGTGGCGCCGTACTTGCGGACATCGGAAAGGAACGCGGAAGCGGAGAAGCGCCGCCGCAGCGCCATGGCTGCGCCCGCGACGATCGTCGGCGACCAGGCGGTGAACAGCGCGTTGGAGTGGAACAGCGGCATCGATGCGTAGGTGACATCGGTGGGCTGGAGTTTCAGCGTGGTCGCCATGGTGGTGGCGATGCGATCGAGTCGCTCTTGCGAGCACACGACCGCCTTCGGCGCGCCAGTCGTGCCCGATGTGAACAGCAGGAAGATCTGGTCTGACGGCTTCACCGTGGCGGTCGGTAGGGGAGCGTCGGTGAACGGCTCGACGACATCGTCGTACGACGGCTCGTCGATGACGAGCACGCGTCCGTCGGCGGCGCCGAGGTCGAGACCGTCGAGCAACTCGAGGTAGCGCGTCTCGGTAACGATGAGCTGGCATTCGGTGTGGTCGATGTCGCGTTCGAGACCCGCGCCGCGGCGCGTGGGGTTGATGCCGACAATGGTTGCGCCGCACATCGCGGCCGCACCCGACCACATCGAGAAGTCGGGCACGTTGTCGAGCATCAGACCGATGTGCGGCGCACCGTCGATCCGCATCGCAACGAAGAGCGCGGCGCGCGCGGAGCACGCGCGCACCCATTCGGCGTAGGTCCAGGACTCGTCCTCGAAGAGGAGGGCGACGTTGGGATCGCCCGCGCGCGCCTTGACGTGGTCGGCGAAGACCCCCTTCATGGGTCGCTCGCTACTCGGCGGGATACCCGCCTCGCTCGCGCTCGCTCCCGCCATCTACCGTGCAGTAACGGTTTCGGTGTCGCGCCCCGAACGGAGCACCGTTCCGGGGGTGGCGCCGGTGGGCTTGCCGTCTTCGACGATCGCGGTGCCGTTCACCAGCACGCGCGCGATGCCGACGGATCCCGCGGTGAGGCGCGCGGATTCGCCGGGCAGGTCGCGCACGAGGGTGGCTTCCTCGGAGTCGACCGTTGCCGGGTCGAACACCACGATGTCGGCGATTGCCCCCTCGCGGAGCACGCCACGGTCGCGCAAGCCGAACAGCGAGGCGGGCGCGCTGGTGATGAGCTGCACCGCGCGCTCGAGGCTGACGAGCTGGCGGCCGCGCAGACAGTCGGCGAGAAAGCGCGTCGTGTAGGGCGCGCCACACATGCGGTCGAGGTGCGCGCCGGCGTCAGAGCCGCCGATCATCGCGCGCGGGTCGTTCCACACCTGGCGGCGCATTTCCCACGACGCGCCGTCGTCGTCCTTCGGGACCGGCCACAACACGGTGCGCAGGTCGTCGGCGATCACGATGTCGAGCAGCGTGCCGAAATTCGACTTGCCGCGCTCGGCTGCGATCTCGCCCACCACTCGCCCGCGCAGGGGTTCGTTCTCGGGGGAGTACACGTCGCCGAGGCGGTAGTCGCCCCAGTCGGCGAGGCGCCGGAACACTCCCGCTTCCTGCGACAACGACCGCTCGAGCAGCCACACCCGCGTGTCGGGGTCGGACAGTCGCTTGATCCGCTCGGGCACCGGATTTCCCATGACCTCCTGCCAGCCGGGCAGGAGCCAGATCGCGCAGAAGGTGAGGAAGCTCATGTTCATCGGCACGCCGACCGGCATGGTGAGCGCGACGAGGCGACCGCCGAGCTCTACGGCGCGGTCGCCGGCGCCGAGTTGGCGCGGAACGCGGTCGGGCTCACGCGAGTCGATGGTGAGCACGTTCCAGTTGAGCGGACGGTCGGCCGCCGCGCTGAGCGTGCCGAGCAGTTCGATCTCGTCGTCGGAGAACTGGTCGAGGCAGCCCTGCACGATGCCCTCGAGCGTGGTGCCGGGGTGCGCGCCCGTCTCCTCGCACATCGCGACCAGTTCTTCGGATGTGGACCAGCGGCTCGCGACCGGTTGGCCGTCGCCGTCGCTGTGCGAGGACGACTGCGTGAACGAGAAACCGAGCGCGCCGGCTTCGAGGGCCTGCGCGAGCTCAGCGCGCATCGCCGCGATCTGCTCGGGCGAGGCTTCGTTGCCGATCGCGTCGGTGCCCATCACGTAGCGACGGATCGCGCAATGGCCGGCGAGGAAGCCCGCGTTCACCGCGATGCCGCCTTCGAAGCGGTCGAGGAACTGGGCGAAGGTCTCCCACTGCCAGTCGGAGCCGTGTTCGAGCGCCGGGAGGGGCATGCCCTCGACCTTCGCCATCATGCGGCGGAGGTAGTCGTCGTCGCCCGCGCGGAGCGGTGCGAGCGCGAACCCGCAGTTGCCGCCGACGACGGTGGTGACGCCGTGCAAGCTCGACGGGCTCGCGGTGGGGTCCCACATGAGTTGGGCGTCGTAGTGCGTATGGGGGTCGACGAAACCGGGAGCGACGATGCACCCGGTGGCGTCGATCTCGCGTGCCGCTTCCTCGTGGATCTTCCCGATCGCGACGACGCGGCCGTCTCGGATCCCGACGTCGGCGACGACGCCCGGCGCGCCCGTGCCGTCGACGACGGTGCCGCCTCTGATGACTTCATCGAGCAACGCAAGACCCCCGCGTACGACGAGAACTGACGAGGCGCCAGAACTGTAGCCTTGGCCCCCGAACAATCGCCCTGGGGCGGGCATCGCCAAGTACGACGCGAAGGGGACGTCATGGCCGACTGGTCCGACCACGAATGGAAGCTGCTGATCGGCGGCGAACTCGTCGACGGTGGGAACGGAACGTCCGCGATCGTGAACCCGGCCACCGAAGCGGTCGTGGGACTCGCGCCCGAGGCATCCGTCGACCAGGCGCTCGACGCGGCCCGCGCCGCGCAGGAGGCGTTCCCGGCATGGGCCGCTACTCCTGTTGCCGAGCGCGCCGCGCTGCTGCGCGCGGTCACCGAGCGTCTCATGAAGCTGCAAGCCGACCTCGTGCCCTTGATCATCGCCGAGACCGGTGCCACGGCCACCGTCGGCTCGCGGATGCAGGTGCCGGTCGCGATCGAGCGATTCGAGCGCTACGCGCGTGACGCCGGCAAGAACCTCGGAATCGCCCTCCCGCCGTCGCCGGTGGCGTCCACGCCGCTCGCGCCGGGTGCGCTCATGGGCGCGTACGTGAACCGCCAACCGGTGGGAGCGGTCGCGTGCATCTCGCCCTACAACTTCCCGCTCACCAACATCGCCGGGAAGATCGCACCCGCGCTCGCGGTGGGTTGCACCGTCGTGGTGAAGCCCGCGCCGCAGGACCCTCTGGCGATCCTCGTGCTCGGGGAGATCATGCGCGACGTGGGGTTCCCGCCGGGTGTCGTGAACGTGGTCACGTCGGCCGCCGTGGCACCCGCGGTGGCCCTCACCGAGACGCACGACATCGACATGGTGTCGTTCACCGGCTCCACCGCCGCGGGGAAGGCGATCTACCAGGCGGGTGGCGCCACGATGAAGCGGATGTTGCTCGAGCTCGGCGGTAAGGGCGCGGCGGTGGTGTTCGACGATGCCAACATGGACCTTGCCGTCACCGCGATCGGGAGCGTGTACGCGTTCCACAGCGGGCAGATCTGCACCGCGCCGACGCGAGCGATCGTTCACCGCAGCCGCTACCAGGAGCTGGTCGACCGGCTCGCGGCGATGGCTGGCGCGCTCCCGGTTGGCGATCCGCTGTCGGAGGACACGATCGTGGGTCCGCTGATCTCGGCGGCGCAGCGCGACCGCGTGGAGGCCTACGTCGGCGCGGGTGCCGACGAAGGTGCTGAGATCGTCGTCGACGGACGCAATCCCGCCAACGTCGAGCGCGGCTTCTACGTGGCGCCCACGCTGCTCGCGTCGTGCACCGCGGAGATGAAGCCGGTGCGCGAAGAGATCTTCGGTCCGGTCGTGGTGGTCGTTCCGTTCGACGACGACGACGAAGCCGTCGCGATCGCGAACAGCACCGACTTCGGGCTCTACGACTACGTGTTCACCGCGGACAGCGAGAAGGGCTTCCGCACCGCCGGCCGCCTGCGCTCCGGGAACGTCGGCATCAACACCGCGCAGCGCAACATGGAAGCGCCGTTCGGCGGGTTCAAGATGAGCGGCATCGGCCGCGACGGCGGCGACTTCGGACTGCTCGCCTACACCGAGATGCAGTCTGTCATGTGGCCCGGATGACCACCCCGCACGCAACCTGCGTCGTTCAAGGTCGTAGAGCGACCACAGGTGACGCCGGTTCGATCTTGGAGTGACGATGGCTGACCAGAAGGCACCCATGCTCGATGGGATTCGCGTGATCGAGTGTTCGTTGCTCGGTCCGGCGGCGATCACGTCGCACCTCGTCGACTTCGGTGCTGAAGTGATCAAGGTCGAGGCGCCGTCGGGCGACTACGTGCGGCAGATGACGTGGCCGATGGTCAACGACATCTCGCTCATGCACCTGCACCTCAACCGGGGCAAGCAGTCGTTGGTGCTCGACCTGAAGGTGCCGGAGGCGATCCAGGTGTTCGAGGCGCTGGTGCGCGAGTCGCACGTCGTCATCGAGGCGATGCGTCCCGGGTTTCTCGAGAAGCGCGGGCTCGGCTACGCGCGCCTGCGCGAGCTCAACCCCGCAATCGTGATGTGCACGATCTCCGGCTATGGCGCCACCGGCCCGTACCGCGACCTTCCCAGCCACGGCATCGCGTTCGACGCGTGGGCGGGCACGCTGCAACCGGTCGTCGACGACGAGGGCTTCTGCCACATCCCCGACCAGGCGAACATCGGCATCACCGCGGGCCCCGCCTTCGGCGCGATCGGCATCCTCGCCGCACTCGTGCGCGCGGAGAAGACCGGCGAAGGCGGCAACATGGAGATCGCGCAGTCCGACGCCGCCGCGTACTTCGACTGGTACCGCATCGAGACGTGGAAGGGCTACGACGAGCGTCCCGACACCGAGGTCACCGGTAACCCGTCGGACGACTACGAGCGGCGGGCCCCGGGCCTCGGCGGCATGTGGGAGGGCGTGCGCTACCAGTACTACGAGGCGGCCGACGGGCACATCCTGTTCATGGCATCAGAGCAGGCGTTTTGGAAGAACTTCTGCGAAGGCGTCGACCGGATGGATCTCTTCGAGAGGTGGCCCGGCAAACGCATCGCCGATCACGCTCGCGGCAACAAGGAGCTCCAGGTCATCCTGCGCGACATCTTCAAGACGCGCACGATCAACGAGTGGATCGCGTTTGCCGACAAGCACAACACGACGATCGCGCCGGCGAACACACCGCGAACCGTGCGCGACGACCCGCAGTTCCAGGACCGCTTTCGGTGGACGACGCGCGAGCAGACCAGCGCGGAGGAACTTCTCTTCCCGTTACACGTCGAAGGCGAAGAGCTCCCGGTCCCGATGATGGCACCGACCGTGGGCGAGCACACCGACGAGGTCCTCACCCGCGTGCTCGGCTACGACGCCGACCGGCTCGCGAAGGTGAGGGCGACCGGCGCGCTGGGGTAGCCGCCGGCTGACCGAAGTCGATCAACCCGCCTCAGTGGCAGGCGCCCGTGCCGTTGTCGGTGAACGTGCCGACCGCCGGCCGGAACGCCCACTCATAGCCGTTCGCGCGCAAGGTCAACCGCAAGATGCCGAAGCTCGTCGAGTCACGAACCTCGCTGTTCGGCTTCGGGGTGCCGGTGGCGTAATGGGAGCGACCGCCGCTGCCGACTACGAACTGGCGGACGCCGCGAGCGCCGTCCGCAACGCCACTCGGGTTCTGGGGCGCAAAGCGCTCGTAGTCGTGGTCGTGGCCGTTGAGCACGACGTCGGCATTCGCGTCATAGAGGGCTTGCCACAGCGCGGCGGTACTGGCATCGCTGCCGTGCAGACCGGACGAGAACCGGGGGTGGTGCCAGAAGGCGAGGGTGCAGGCTGCAGGATGCGCGCTCAGGTCGGCACGCAGCCACTGCTCCTGGGCGGAGCCCGCGGCGCAGCCACCGATCGCGGCGCAGTTCGAGTTCAACGCGACGAGGTGCCACGCGCCGACGTCGAAGCTGTAATAGCCCTTCGTGCGATCGCCGGCCGCCGTGCCGAAGTAGTCGTAGTAACCGGCGGCGCCCGTGGTGCCGTAGTCGTGGTTGCCCGGAACCGGGCGCGTGTTCGCCTTCACGCGTCCCCACGATGTCTCGTACGACTGCTGGTACTTGACGAGCGCGCCGTTCTCGTACTGGTTGTCGCCGAGGAGCAGCACTGCCGCGTCGGTTCCGTTGACGAGCAGGTCGGAGGTGGCGAGCTGGCGACACTCGGTCGCCGTGCCCTGCCCGCCGTTGTACGCGCTGGAGGTGGGATCGCACGCGATATCGCCGGCTGCCGCGATAACCGGGTCGCCCGGGAGCGGCGTGACATCGTCGTTGAGAATGGTGCCGACGCCGACGGCTCGTGCGATGGTCGCCCCGGCTGCGTTCGACAACCGCACGGAGAACTGCTCGTCGGCTTCGACCGTCGTATCGCCCACCACCGAGACGTTCACCCGCGCGGTGCGCTGACGCTTCGACAGCACCAGTGTCCCGCTCCGGTCGGTGAAGTCGCCGGGCGAGGTCGCTGAACCCGAGGAGGTCGCGTATGTGACGCTGATCGTGCCCCGAGCCGAACCCGACAAGGCCACCGTGAAGCTGAAGGTCGAGGTGCCGGCCTGTCCCTCGTTCGCGGCGACGTCGGAGATCGCCAGCGTGGCGTTGGTCGCGCCCGACGCCGGGACGACCCAAAGGCCGACTGACACCGCGAGCAGCCCGGCGCTTGCCGCCCACACAGTTCGCCGCCGCCTCATGCGTCCCTCACCCTCGATCCGGTGCAGCCCGATCTTGTCATCAATCGGCAGAATGGAGGCTCGGCTCGAGGAAAAACTCATTGATCACCGTCGATGGTTCCGCGGAACCGTCCGCGATCGAGGGTTCCGTGGCGGCCGCAAATTCCGACCTCGACCACATCTAGGCCAGGACGGCGTCGGTGTGCTCGCCGAGCGCGGGAGCGACGCCGTCGGCGGCGACATGGCCCCAGGTGCCAAAGGTCGCCGGGTAACGGACCGTGCGGACACGGCCGAAACCGGGCCAGTCGTCCACGCGGTAGAGCTGCGCGTGTTCTACCTGGGGTTCGACGAGGTGCTCGTCCATCGTGATGCACCGCGCGGCGGGGACGTCGGCCTCGCGGAAGCACGCGAGCGCATCATCGACGGTGAGCTCGCGCGTGGCCCGTTCGACGGTGTCGAACATCGCGGCAACAAGCGCCGGCTGGTTCGGTTGGCCGAGAACGTGATCGGTCCATTCGGGGTGGCCGAGGGCACGGAACGTCGCGGCGATCTGCGGTGACGTGACCGGCGCGCACACGATCCAACCGTCGAGCGCGCGGACAGGACGGATCGCGGTGGCCTGGAGGTTCTGCGCGACGTCGGGTTGATGGTCGAGGAAGACCCGGTTGGTGAACAGGTCGGCGAAGTTGATGTAGGCGGCGACGTCGAGCATCGGAACCTCGATGCGATTGCCCGTGCCGGTGTGCTCGCGTTCGAACAGGCTTGCCAGGATCGCCTGGGTTGCCATCATCGCGACGAGCTTGTCGACCGGATATCCGGGGATCAGCGCGGGCTGTCCGTCGCTGCCCTTGATGGCGTCCGTGAGGCCGCTCAGGCCCTGGAGCACCGTGTCGAACGCGGGCTCGGAGGCGAGCGGTCCGTCGGGACCGAACCCGGTGACGAAGCATCGCACGAGGCGGGGATTCGTCGCTTCGAGCACGTCGTCGGACAGTCCGAGAGACTCGGCCACGCCCGCGCGCCAGTTCACGAGGAACACGTCGCTCTCCGCGAGCAACTCGAGCAGCGCGCTGCGTCCCGACGGATCCTTGAGGTCGAGCACGACGCCGCGCTTCGACCGGTTGCAGTTGGCGAAGACCGCGCTGAAGGGAGTGGTGGGCCGCCCGTACCTGCGGAACGGATCGCCCTTCTCGCCCTCGACCTTGATCACGTCGGCGCCGAGGTCGGCCAGCATCATTCCCGCGTAAGGGCCCGCCATGTAGATGGCGGTCTCGACGACTTTCGTTCCCGCTAGTGGGCCACGCCGTGTGTCGTTCATCCCGTCATTCTGGCGCGCTCGGTAACCTCGTGTTCGATGCAGCTGGCACTCACCGTCGACGTCGAAGCTCGGCCCCATCCGTGTGTCGACGGCAATTTCCGGGCGATGGTCGACGCGCTCCTGGACGCGGGCGCACCGGCCACCTTGTTCGTGCAAGGCGGCTGGGTGGAGGAGCGGGCCACCGACGACGAGCTTGCCGCGCTCCAGGCTGACGGCATGGTGGTTGGCCTGCACGGGCACACGCACCGGGCGTTCACGGAGCTGTCGGCCGACGAGATCGGCGTCGAGCTCGCGAGCTCGGAGGCGGCGCTCACGGACCGCGGGATCACGCCCGTCCGACCGTTGTTCCGCTTCCCGTATCTCGCGGGGAACACCGACGTGTTCGTCCTCGAGACGGTCCGAGCACTCGGCTGGCGACACGTCGACTGCCACGCGATCGCGTACGACTGGGAGACCGCGTTGCGCGACGAGCCCGTACGCGTCGCCGCCAACGCGATCCGGGATGTGGAGGCGCGACGCACCGCCGGCGAGGAGTGCGCGATCGTGCTCCTGCACAGCTGGCCTGATCCAACTCCCGCGACCGTCCGCATCCTGCTCGACTACGCGCGCACGCGCGACGACGAGCTCGTGGCCGTAACCGACCTTCCCCGCGACGCATGGGACGCGCCGACATGAGCGTTCGGTTGACTCCGGAGGAGGCGTGGGACGTGCTCGCACGCGCACACACGGGAATCCTCACGACGTTGCGGCGCGACGGGATGCCGATCTCGTTACCGATGTGGTTCGTCGCGATCGACCGCACGATCTGCATCAGCGCGCCCTCGCGCACGAAGAAGCTCTCCCGCGTGCGGAAGGACCCGCGCGCGTCGTTCCTGGTGGAATCTGGGGAGCGGTGGGCCGAGCTCGAAGCGGTCCATCTCACCGGCCGGATCGAGACGGTGACCGACGAGGCGGAGATGACGCGGATCGCCGATGCCCTCGACGTGAAGTACGCGGCGTTCCGAACTGCGCCCACCGAGATGTCGCAGGCCACACGCGACCACTACGCCGGGCGCACATATCTGCGGCTGGTGCCCGACGAGCGGATCCTCTCCTGGGACAACCGGAAGCTGGGTCTCACGTGACCTACTTCGTAATGCCGAAGCGTTCGAGACCGAAGGCGCGGATCGCGTTGCCACGGATGAACTTGTAGGTCTCTTCCTCGTTCAGCCCGGCCTCGGAGCAGATCTTCTCGGCGGTCTCCTTGGAGTGCGGGAACGTGGAGTCGGCGTGTGGGTAGTCGGTCTCGAAGCAGATCTGGTCCATGCCGATCACACTGCGGTTGGCGAGGCCGATCTCGTCGTCGAAGATGCAGCCGTAGATCCGCTTGACGTAGCTCGTCGGCCGCTCCGGGAGTGCGGTGCCGAAGGAGTTCGCGCTGCGCTCCTCCCACAGCTTGTCCATTCGCTCCATCACGTAGGGCATCCAACCGACCTGCCCCTCGCTGTACGCGAGGGTGAGCTCCGGGAAGCGCTCCAGCGTGCCGGAGAAGATGTAGTCGACCATCGAACCCATTGCGTTCGAGAACGTGAGCGTGGAGCTCACGATGAACGGCGCGTCGGGTGACGTGGTGGGCATCTTCGAGCTCGAGCCGATGTGCATGCACACGACGGTGCCGCTGTCTTGGCACGCGGCGAACACCGGATCCCAGTGCCGGTTCTTGTCGTGGATCGAAGGCAGGCCGAGCGGGAACGGGTTCTCCGGGAAGGTGACGGCGAAGCTGCCCTTGTTCGCGCAACGCTGGATTTCCTTCACGCAGAGGTCGACGTCCCAGAGCGGCAGCAACGACAGCGGGATGAGCCGGCGCTTGCCGTCACCCGCGCACCACTCGTCGATCAGCCAGTCGTTGTAGGCCTGCACGCACAGCAGCGCGAGGTCGTGGTCGGCGCGCTCGTAGAACGTCTGCCCGCAGAAGCGGGGGAGCGTGTTGGGGAAGCAGATCGACGCCTCGGTGTGGTTGGCGTCCATGTCGGCGAGCCGCTCGGGCTGCTTCCAGCAACCGGCCCGGATCTCGTCGAACGTGGTGGGCGTGACGTCGAGCTCGGGGAAGCCCACCGCGGCCGACAGCTTCGGGAACGGGTACACGAGGTCGTCGTAGAGCCACCAGTCGCAGGGCTCGCCACCGTCGACGCCCTTCTCGAACGTGAAGTTGCCGCCTTCGAAATGGAAGATCGCGCTGTCGCGCTCGACGCGAGGTCCGCGGTCGAGGTACTTCTCGGGGAGCCGGGAGGTCCAGAGGTCGGGTGGTTCGACGACGTGGTCGTCGACGGAGATGATCAGCGGGATGTGGGCCATGGCCTGACATCGTACGACCGTTGCGAGGTAGGTTCCCGTTCGGACATCCAACCGACGGAGTACACCGCATGCCGCGCGAACCTCAGCCGAACGAGCCGTTCGACGAACCGCCGTTCGATCAGATCTCCGGTATCAGCCGCATGCACGTGCAGGCGATGGAGACGATGGACGACGACATGGTGTGGATCGGCGCCGGCATGCACCAGGTGATCATCTACACGGTCGGTCGCAAGAGCGGAAACGAGCACAAGGTGGCGGTGCCGGTCTGGTACGACGACGACGGCCATCGCATCGTGGTGGCGTCGTACGCCGGCAACGAAATGCACCCGCACTGGTACCTCAACCTGGCTGACAGGAACGCGAACCCGGAGGTGCGGGTGAAGGCGCAGGATCACGAGTTCTGGGCCGACGCGCAGATCCTCGACGGTGCGGACTACGAGGAGATCTGGGCAGCAATCACTGAGGATCGTGCGTACTACGCGAACTATCAGACCCGCACCGACCGCAAGTTGCCGCTGGTGCGCCTGGTCGAGCTACGCCCGGTCTGAGGAGGAGGGTTCTCGTGGACATCGGTGACTCTCCCGAGGAAGCGGCGTTCCGCGCCGAAGCGCGCGCGTTTCTCGAGTGGCACGCGGAGCCGAAGACGCCGGGTGTCAGCAACGTCGACGAGCTGAACCGCCACGACCCGAACTGGATGTTCGAGCACATCGAGCGCTGCCGCGAATGGCAGCACGTGCTGTACGACAACGGATGGGCCGGCATCACCTGGCCGAAGGAGTTCGGCGGCCGCGGCGGCACGGGCATCCAACAGGCGATCTACGCCGAAGAAGAGTCGCAGTTCGACGTGGTGAGCGGAACGTTCACCATCGGGATCGGCATGGTCGCGCCCACGCTCATGGTGCACGCCACGCCCGAGCAGCAGCAGCGCTACCTCGACCCGATGCTGCGAGGCGACGAACTGTGGTGCCAGCTGTTCAGCGAGCCGGGCGCAGGTTCCGACCTCGCCACGCTCGGAACACGCGCGGTGCGCGACGGCGACGAGTGGGTGGTCGACGGCCAGAAAGTATGGAACTCGTACGCGCAGTATGCCGATTGGGGGATCCTGCTCACCCGCACCGATCCCGACGCGCCGAAGCACCGCGGCATCACGTACTTCGTCGTCGACATGAAGACACCCGGCATCGACGTGCGGCCGCTGCGCCAGATCACCGGCATCGCCCACTTCAACGAGGTGTTCCTCTCCGGTGTGCGTATTCCCGCCGAGAACGTCATCGGCGAGGTGAACGGTGGATGGGCGGTTACGCACACCACGCTCGGCAACGAGCGCGCGGTCATCGGCGTCGGCGGGGGAGGGCGCAACGCCGACGATGTCATCGCGCTCGCTCGCAGCCGCGGTGTCAACGACGACCCGCGGTTCCGCCAGGAGATCGTGCAGGCCTACATCCGCACGGCAACGCTCCGGTACATGGGGCTGCGGCTCCGCAGTGCGATGAGCCAGGGTCGCCAGCCCGGGGCGGAGGCATCGGTGCTCAAGCTCGCGTTCTCGCAGCACGCGGCGCGCACGGGCGACCTCGTCATGAAGATCCTCGGCCCGGAGGCCACGCTGTACGGCGACGACGCGCTCGACCAGGCGCGCTGGCAGGACTACTTCCTGAACCAGTTCAACGTGCGGATCGGTGGCGGCACGGACGAGGTGCAGAAGAACGGCATCGCGGAACGTTCGCTGGGGCTGCCGCGCGACCCGAGTTCCGACCGCGACGTGCCCTGGAAGGATCTGGCCCGCTTATGACCACGGTCGCCATCACGGGAGCCGCATCGGGAATCGGCGCGGCGACGGCGGCACGGCTCACCGAGCACGGAAGCCGCGTGATCGGTGTCGACCTGCGCAACGCCGATGTCGAGGCTGACCTCGGCTCTGCCGACGGGCGGCAGCAGGCGATCGCGCGCATCACCGACCTGTGTGACGGCGCACTCGACGGGCTCGTTACCTGCGCGGGTCTCACCGGCCTGCCCAACCGGCCCGCGTCCCTGCTGATATCCGTGAACTACTTCGGCACGGTCGAGCTCCTCGCGGGGCTGCGCGACGCACTCGCCGCGGGCACCGAGCCCGCCGCGGTCGCGATCAGCTCGAACGCGACCACCACGCAGCCCGCGATCTCGCTCGCGCTCGTCGACGCGTGCCTCGGCGGTGACGAAGCTGCGGCGCGTGCGCTCGCGGGTGACGGCGATTCGCTCCTCACGTACGGCGTCACGAAGCTCGCGGTCGCGCGCTGGATCCGCCGCCACGCGCCAACCGAGGAGTGGGCAGGAGCGAACATCCGGCTCAACGCCGTCGCGCCCGGCGCCACGCAAACACCGCTCCTCCAGGAAGGTCTCGACGACCCGATCGTGGGCCCGCTCATCGAGGGTTTCGTCGTCCCGATCGGCCGCCGCGGCAAGCCCGAGGAGATCGCGGCGCTCATCGAGTTTCTCCTCGGTCCCGACGCCCGGTTCTTCTGCGGCTCCGTCGTGTTTTGCGACGGCGGCACCGACGCGCTCTTGCGGGCCGACGAGATCCCTCCGCCCTGGCAGCCCGTCCCGTAGCCGCGATGGGCGCCCTCGACGGTCGGGTCGCACTGATCACCGGTGCCGGTGCGGGGATCGGCCGTGCGGCGGCGTTGATCTTCGCCCGCGAGGGTGCGCGGGTCGTAGTCGCCGACATGGACGACACCGGTGGCGACGAGACCGTCGGTCTGATCGAGAGCAGCGCTGGTGAGGCGACGTTCGTGCACGCCGACGTGAGTCAGGCCGACGAGGTGGAGGCCATGGTGCAGCACGCCGTCTCGACGTTCGGCGCCCTCGACTGCGCGTTCAACAACGCGGGCATGGGTACCGGTGGTGCGCCGATTGCCGACTATCCGCTGTCCGAGTGGGATCGCGCGATCGGCGTGATGCTCACCGGCGTGTTCCTCGGCATGAAGTACGAGATCCCGGCGATGCTCGCGCGGGGCGGTGGCGCGATCGTGAACACGTCGTCGGTCGCCGGCCTTACCGGGTATCCCGGCCAATCGGGCTACATCGCGGCGAAGCACGGCGTGATCGGTCTCACCCGTACCGTTGCGCTCGAGTACGGCGCGCAAGGAATCCGGGTGAACGCGATCTGCCCGGGCACCGCACGCACGCCGATGGTCGCGGGCGCGCTCGACCGCTTCCCCGAGATCGGAGAGCAACTCGTGAGCCGGCACCCGATCGGGCGCATCGCCGAGCCCTCGGAGATCGCCGAGGCTGCGGTGTGGCTGTGCACCGACGCGGCGTCGTTCGTGCTCGGTACCGCGCTCTCGGTGGACGGCGGTTACACCGCGCTCTGAGTCGCGAACGCTGGCGCGGTGAGCAACGCGGTGGTCATGTCGACGAGGTTGTCGATGAACTCTTCCTCGTCGAGCAGTGGCGCACCGGGTTCGTCGTCGATGATTCGGGCCCGTTCCGCCACCTGCAGCGTGATGAACGTGAGCCCCGCGAGCGCGCGCTCGTGCAGGACGCGCTTCGGCAGGTGAGGGACCGCCGAGCGGATCACGTCGGTCTCCGCCTCGAAGCTGATGAGGTCGGGCCGGTCGACCTCGGCGTCGAGATCCGGACGCAGCGGGGCGCGGAAGAGGAGTTGGAACGCGATCCGCACGTAGTCGCGGGACTCCTCGGTCGCGAGGTAGCCCGCGATGCGCCGCACGATCGCCTCGACCAGGCTGCGAGGTTCGTCGCGGCGCGACCGGAGGTCGGCGCGGATGGCGGCAACCTCGGCATCGGACAGCGCATGCCGGTCGATGACGGCCTTGATGAGGTCCTGCTTCGAACCGAAGTGGTACTGGATCGCCGACGCGTTCCGCTGACCGGCCCGCTCGTGGATCTCCCGGATCGGGACGTCGATCCCGCTCCGCGCGAACAGGTACTCGGCCGCCCGGACGAGCCGGTCGCGGGTGTCGGACGCGTCACGCGGCATCTCAGTGCATGCCGGCGCCGGCGACTTCCCTGCCGGTGAGCCAGGGGCGGCCGACCTCGCGGAGCTCGTCCCACTTCGCGAACACCGACGGGTCGGTCTGTCCGAGCTCCGAGGGCGTGGGCCCGATGCGGTCGGCGAGTGGTCGGAGCGCTTCGACGTCGAAGCCGTAGAAGTCGGCCTGGTTGAGGCCGAGCATCTTCTCGGTCTCGTCGACGGGGACGTCCCAGAAGCGGTCCTTCAGGAACTCGCGTGTGTACGGCCAGGTGCCTTCGGGGTGGGGGAAGTCGTTGCCCCACATGATGTTGTCGACGCCGATCTCGTAACGACGGCCGATCTCGCGCCGGCGCGTGTTCGACGAACCGATCTTGATGTTGCGGTCGAAGTAGTCGCTCGGCCTCATCGAGAGGTTCTTGAAGCGGTTCGCGGTCTTCCGTGCGCCGTGGTTGCGGTTGTAGACGTCGTCCATCGTCCACAGGAGGTCGGCCGCCCAGAAGCTTCCCGCTTCGGTCACCGCGAACTTCAGGCCCGGGAAGCGCTCGAATACCCCGGAGCAGAGCAGGAACCAGAGCGGTCGCGCCGTCCACCACCGCGTCTCGGCGACGTAGAGACCGTAGAACCCGTCGCCGGTGCCGTAGTCCTGGTGCGCGCCCGGACCGGAGTGAGTGTGGACCGGCATGTGCAGTTCCTCGCACACCGCCCACACCGGGTCGTAGATGTCGTGCGCGTACGACGGGTACGGCCCCCACTGCGCGGGGATCAGGACGCCGCCGTGCAGTCCCGACTCGTGCGCGCGACGGATCTCCGTGACCGCGCCGTCGATGTCGCCGAGGATCGGCGCGACCGCGAGCCCCTTTCGCCGGTCGGGGGAGTGCGCGCAGAGCTCCGCGCACCAGCGGTTGTACGCGCGGGCACCGGCGAGCAGAAGCTCGGGGTCGAGCTCCGCACCGATCACGAGCCCCGCACCGAAGGGTGCGCCCATGCTGCCGGTGGCGGCGTCGGGACCGGGGAAGATCACCTCGCCCGCCACGCCGTCGTTGTCGAGCTCCTTGTCGCGCTTCGGTGCGTCCCACCCGCAGCGCAGCCCGCCCTCGTGGAGGCTCTCCTCGCCTTCTTCGTGGCCGAACCACTCTTCCTGGAACTCGTCGTCACCGCCCATCATCAACGAGCCGCGCTGTTCGCGCATCGCCGCGAGCATTGCCTCGCGCTCCACGAGCGACCGGTCGAACGCGTCGTGGTACTGCGGGTCGATGTACGGCTTGTAGTCGGGCGTCTCGGGCCCGGCGTGACAGTCGGACGAGATGACGAGGTAATGGTCCATGTGATTGTCTCCCGCTATTCAGGAATGGTGCCGGCAAGGGCGGCGTCGATCGCGTCGTCACCGAACCGGCTTCGTACGAGCGACTCGAGGTAGGGCGCGCGCGTCAGCTCGGCGCCGCCCTCGATGCCGATGCTCTGGCCGGTGACCCACGACGACTCGGGGCCCGCGAGGTACCGCACGCCGGCCGCGATGTCGTCGGGTACACCGGTGCGACCGAGCGGCTTCTGTTCGAGGAACTGCGCGATCACCGGCGCGTTCTTGAACAAGCCGTCCTTGGTGGTGTCGGTCTTCACGAGACCCGGACGCACCGCGTTCACGCGGATGTTGAGCGGCGCGAGCTCGAGCGCGGCGCCGCGCACGAGCCCTTCGACGCCCGACTTCGAGGTGTTGTAGATCGCGAGGAACGGCCATGGGATCGTGGCCGCGTCCGACGAGATGCACACGATCGAACCGCCTCCGCTCTTCGCCATCAACGGCGTCGCGTTCCGGATCACGAGGAACGCCGACACGATGTTTCGGTTGAGGTCGTCGAGCACCTCGGCGCCGTCGAACATGAGCAGCGGCTTCATCGTGCCGCCGCCGATCACCGAGACGACGATGCCGAAGCGGTCTGCCATGCCGGCCGCGGTGGACATCGCGTCGCGGAGCGTCGATTCGTCGAGCGCGTCGCCGACGAAGCAGTCGACCCTCGCGTCGTCACCCGCGAACTCGAGGATGTGCTCCTTCGTGGCAGCGAGTGTGGATTCGGTGCGGCCCATGATGACGACCGCGGCGCCGTCGCGTGCGAGCCATGCCGCGGACGCGCCTCCGATGCCGCCACCGCCTCCCGTGACGAGCGCGGCTTGACCGGTGAGCGGCTGTTTGTCACGAGGCATGGCGCGCCGTCAGCCGACCGGGAGCGGAACGGCTTCGACGCCGGAAAGCCAGGGGCGGCCTGCCTTCTTCAGGTCGTCCCACTTCATGATGACCGATTCGTCGGTCTGGCCGAGCTCTTCGGGCGTGGGCCCGATGCGTTCGGCGATCGGCTGCATCTTCGCGAGGTCGAAGTTGTAGAACTCCGCGGCGTTGAGGCCGAGGATCTGCGCGGTCTCGTCTTGCGGCATGTCCCAGAAGCGGTCCTTCAGGAACTCGCGCGTGTACGGCCAGGTTCCTTCGGGGTGCGGGAAGTCGTTGCCCCACATGATGTTGCCGACGCCGATCTCGTAGCGCCGCGCGAGCTCGCGACGGCGCGTGTTCGACGAGCCGATCCCGCAATTGCGGTCGAAGTACTCGCTCGGGAGCATCGTGAGGATCCCGCGCGGGGCGGCCAGCTTGCGCGCGCCGTGGTCGCGCGTGGCCATCATGTCGAGGCGCCACAGCATGTCGGCGGCCCAGAAGCTGCCGGCCTCGGTGATCGCCATCCGCAGGCGCGGGAAACGCTCGAACACGCCCGTGAGGAGCATGAACCACATCGGGCGCGCGGTGAAGAAGATCGTCTCGTAGCCGTAGACGCTCAGCCAGCCGGGGACCTCGCCGTAGTCCTGGTGTGCGCCGGGACCCGAGTGGCAGTGCACCGGGAGGTCGAGGTCTTGCGCGACGGCCCAGACGGCGTCGTACCGGTAGCTCGTGTACGACTCGTAGGTTCCCCACTGCGGCGGGATGATGATGCCGCCCCGCAGGCCATCGGCATGCGCGCGCTGAATCTCGCCGATCGCGCCGTCGAGGTCGCCGAGGATCGGTGCCACGATCAGTCCGGCGCGTCGCTCGGGGCTCGCTTGGCACAGCTCGGCGGCCCAGCGGTTGTACGCGCGTGCCCCCGCGAGGAGGTGGTCGGGATCGCGCGTGGCCACCGGGTTGAAGCCGGCACCGAAGGGCGCGCCCATGCTGCCGGTGGCGGCGTCGGGACCGGGGAACACGACCTCGCCGGTGACGCCGTCGTTGTCGAGCTCGTGGTCGCGCTTGGCTGCATCCCACGCGCCGCGCATACCGATCTCGTGGAGGCTGTTGCCCTCGTCGTCCTCGCCGAACCACTCTTCCTTGAACTCCTCGTCGCCCATGAACGGCGACATGCCCGCGGCCTCCCGGCGCTCGTCGATCAAGGCCTGGCGTTCCACGAGCTCCTCGTCGAAGTCGTCCCGGTACTGCGAGTCGAGGAAGTCGCGGTAGACGGGCGAGTTGGGACCCGCGTGGCAGTCGGACGAGATGACCACGTAGTGCTTCATGGGGCTCCCCCTGGGATCACCGGCAGCTTGTCATCGAGGATCTGATGCGACAAGATTAAATACCACGAACGCGCCGCCGCGTCGAGCCCAAGGGGAGTTCGCCATGACTGCCACCCTGACCGCCACCGACCACTTCACGATCGTCTCGTCGGACGGCCACGCGGGCGCCGACCTCGATGACTACCGGCCGTACCTCGAGCGGCGCTACCACGACGACTGGGAACGGTGGCGCGCCGCGTACGTGAACCCGTGGGCCGATCTGGATCGGCCCGAGCGCACCCGCAACTGGGACAGCGACCGGCGGTTGCGCGAGCTCGACGCCGACGGCATCGTGGCCGAGGTCCTGTTCCCGAACACGATCCCGCCGTTCTTCCCGAGCGGCAGCCTGGTTGCGATGCCGCCCACCGCGGAGGAGTACGAGCTGCGGGCCGCGGGGTTGCGGGCGCACAACCGGTGGATGGTCGACTTCTGTGCCGAGGCGCCGGGTCGGCGTGCCGGCGTCGCTCAGATCCTGCTCAACGACGTCGACGCCGCGGTGGAGGAGATCCGCTGGGTGAAGGAATCGGGATTGAAGGGCGGGATCCTGCTGCCCGGCGTTCCGCCCGGCTCACCGATCGAGCCGTACCACGCGACGGAGTACGAGCCGATCTGGGCCGCGTGCGCGGAGTACGACGTGCCGATCAACAACCACGGCGGTACTTCGGGTCCCGAGCAGATCGGCACGGGGAAGCACCCCGCGTCGGGCGCGCTGTTCTTGATCGAGACGTCGTGGTTCTCGCACCGCACGCTCTGGCAGTTCATCTTCAGCGGGATCTTCGAGCGGTACCCAACGTTGAAGCTCGCGCTCACCGAGCAGGGCACCGGATGGGTGCCGGGCACGCTCATGATGCTCGACGACTTCCACGCGCGGTTCACGTCCGGCAAGGACAACATGGAGGTGATGTTCGCGGGCGAGCAGGCGCGCACCCTGTCGATGAAGCCGAGCGAGTACTTCCACCGCAACGTGTTCATGGGGTCGAGCTTCCTGCGGCCGCAGGAGTGCAAGCTGCGCCACGAGATCGGTGTGGACAACATCATGTGGGGGAGTGACTACCCGCACAACGAGGGCACCACGCCGTACTCGCGCGAGGCGCTGCGCTACACGTTCGCGGGAGTCGACCCCGACGAGGTGCGGAAGATGCTCGGCACGACTGCGGCGATGGTCTACGACCTCGACCTCGCGCAACTCGACGCGCTCGCCGAGGGCATCGGGCCGACGGTCGAAGAGGTTGCACGTCCGCTTCCGGCAGACGAGATCCCGGAGCACTCCAGCACCGTGTGGTTCGAGAAGGTCGAACGCCGCCCGTTCTAGGGACTGACGCGTCACGAGCCCGAACTGTTGGCGCGCACGAGAGTGGACGACACGGCGCGGTCGATGACTCGCTCGGCGGTGTGCACCGCGCGCGGGCCAAGAGTTCGGCGGAGGCCGCCGCGGAGATAGCGGAGGTACTTCCACCGGTACTTCTCGAGCCACTCGCGGTTTCCGCGGAGTCCGGGATCGTCGAGACGGAGCTGCCATTTGCCGGCGAAGTGCTCGAAGCTTGTGTCGATCCAGTCCTTGCTCCAGCGCAGTGCGAAGTAGGGCGCGTCGGAGATTGCCAGCGGCGGAGGGGGGAGGTAGGTGACGACCGCCTCGGGTTCGAACCAGCCGCCATCGTGGCTCGCGGCAGCCTGCAGACCGAAGTCGATGTGCTCGAGCGCGGCGGGCAGCCCGATGTCGAAACCTGCCATGGCGGCGACCACATCGGTTCGGGTGAGCACGCAGTGGAACTCGGCAACTTCGCAGGGAGCGCGGCGGAACTCGTTGCGCACCTCGGCGAGCGGACGGTCGCAGTAATGGTGCACGTCGACGAGCTGACGGCGACCATCGATGATCTCGATATGCCCCTCACCCCCTGCCGTGTGTATGACCGGCGAGTTCAAGCTCCCGACGCAGTAGACGGGCGCCACGAACGCCGCGTTCGTCTCGCGTGCGCACCGCAGCAGCGAGTCGAGCCACCCCTCGGTCACGATGGTGTTGTTGTCGACAAAGGCGACGTACGGAGTGCCGACGTGAGCGAAACCGAGGTTCCTCGCTTTATTTGGTGAGACGTAGCGGTCGGTGCGCGCGAGCGTAAACCCGGCCTGGCGGGCCCGTGCATCGAGATATCGACGGATCCGCCTCGGCGAGTTGCCATCGACATAGACGAGGTTGAACGGAACCCGAGTGCAGCTCAGGACGCTCTCGAGCGACGCCTCCGACTGGCTGAAGCTCTCCCGCGGTACGACCACGATCGTCACGTCGGATCCGGGCATCGCCCCGATTATGCCGCGCGAGCGGTGCGCGTGACGTAGTCAGCCGAGAGGCTGGTGGATCGTCTGCGCGGCGCGCGGGTCGTCGGCACCTACCAGCCGTTCGAGCTCGCGGAGCGCGTCGGCCGTGTCGAAACCGTCGACCGTGGCGAGCACCTGCTCGATGTCGAGCCAGTCCTTTGGACGGTTGAAGACTGCCTTGCAGACGACGAGATGTTCGGCGCCGATGATCGGGATCGTGTCAGGACCGAATGGCACTGGAGATGCTTGCGCACGCATTGCGTCGTGGAGCGCGTCGTAGGCGAAGAAGAGGTCGATCGGGGTGCGGCCCCAGCGACAGCGGACCTGCCCGTCACGTGCGAACGTTGTTCCGTCGAGCGGTGAGGTGTCGACGCCGAGCGGACCGAGCACGGCCGCGATCTCGCCCGCGTGCTCGGCAGTGACGAACACGTTGAGGTCGACGTCGACCGTGGTGCGCGGCTCCGCGTAGTACGCAAGGGCGAGCGCGCCCCCGAACGCGTGTGCGATGCCCGCGTGCTCGAGCGCGCGGTGGAGCGCCACGACCTTGTCGGGAAGCGACGGTTCCTTCATAGCCTTCTGCTACTGGCGCGGCGCGGAACGGGTAACCGGTCAGCGAGCAGCAGCAGATCGCGCAAGGCCTCGCCGCGTTCCTCGAGCGTTGCACCGCTCCAGGCCGCAGCGGCGCGCACGGAGTCGGACACTTCGACCTCGGGTTCGACGGCTTCCGAGAGCGCGGCGGCGAGCGCCGGGGACGGGCGATGACCCACCCGGAGCTCGGCGAGCAGGGCGCGCGCCGCGATGTCGACGGGAGACGCGCCGACGCGCACCGGTGCACCGGCACGCCGCGCCGAGTGGACGAGCGCGTGCACGTCGACGAGCACCTCGGCGCGTTCGATCACGTGCGCGACGACCGCGTCGTCGAGGGTGGTGAACGTGGCGAGCGTGCGGGCGCGTGGGCCACGTGGGGTCGCGCGAGACTCCCGCACCTCGAACCGCCCCCCCGGCCGCCCGACGACGAACGCCATAGTGGGTAGCTTACCCACTATGCAAGCGGTTTGCTGTTACCAGAGCTGGTCGGTGTAGGTATCGGTGCCCCAGACGGTGTTGATGAACGGCCCGGTCCACACGTGGGTAGCGAGACCGCTCTCCTCGATGGCGTCGCCGATGGTGGCGTAGCCGTCGGCCCAGTCCTCGGCGGGGTCGTGGTCGAGGAAGTGGAGCTGCAGGAAGCGATCGGGGCCGGCGGCGGGGGCCGCCACATCGGCGGGCCGGTCGTCGAGCAGCGGCAGCGTCGTCGAGCTCGAGACCAGTTCGGGTCCCCACGGTCGCGACATCGCATCCGGCAGGTACGTCTCCTGGAACCACGCGTCGACCTCGTCGTGCGTGTGCCCAACCTTGACGTCGCCGGCGACGACGACGAGCCCGGGGTACTCGTGATCGAGCGCGAGCTCGATCGTGCAGCCGTTCGGATCGCGTCGCTTGCTCCACCGGTTCTCGTACAGCAGCGTGTGTATGTGCTGGCGCTCTTCGAACATGCGTCCGTTTGCGTGCAGCCAGTTCACCTGGTCGACTGCCCAACGGTTCCACTCGTCGTGGTGGCCTTCGAGCACCCAGTAGATCGCGAGGTACGACCCGGTGAGCGGGTTGGGCGTCATGTCGGTCTCGGCCGGGTAGCGGAGGTCCTTCAGGCCACGGGTGGCGACGAAGCGATCGCCGGCGAACTGCCACGGGCCGATCATGCAGCCCGCGTAGAAGTGGTCGTGCTCGTACCACCGGTTGTACTCGAGCTCGTGACCGCGCGTGGGCTCGACCATCGTGAAGAGCAGCGTGCCGAGCTTGATCGGGTACTCGCGCTTGGCCGGGAGCGGCATGACAGACCTCCTCGCGTCCGGTGCGGGCGCCGACGCTACTCTCCCGTCTGAGTGGACGGCATTCTCCCGGGCGCGGTACGCCAGAACGGCTACGTCGTGCGCGATCTCGACCACGCGATCGAGCAGTGGGTCGCCGCTGGTGTCGGACCCTGGTTCACGATGCGGAACGCCGAGCAGTCGGCGATGTTCTTCCACGGCGAGCGATCGGACCCCACCCTCTCGATCGCGTGGTCGAACTCCGGCGATCTCCAGATCGAGCTCATCCAGCCGCACGGCGACGTTCCCAGCGTCTACCACGAGTTTCTCGACGCGGGGCACCAAGGCATCCACCACGTCGCGTTCTGGACGGACGACTTCGACGCCGTGATGGCGCGCGCCGCCGAGACGGGCTGGGCGGTCGTGCAATCGGGTGACGGCGGCGGCGCGACGCGCTTCGCGTACCTGGACATGGGCATCGGAGGGACGATCGTCGAGATCATGGAGCTCAACACGGGAACCCGGGCCATGAACGACCAGATTCGCGACGCGGCGAACCACTGGGACGGCACCGACCCCGTCCGTCCGCTCTTCTGACGCCATGGCCGACTACACGCCGTCACACATCGGGATCTGCGTGAGTGATCTCGATCGTTCCATGCGCTTCTACTGCGAAGGGCTGGGGTTCGAGGTCGCCCAACGCTACGAGCTCGACAGCACGAAGCTTCCCGGCCTCGAGCGCAGCCTCGAGGTGCGCGCCGACGTCGTCCTCACCTCGCAGCTCATCGAGCGCGACGGGCTGCGCATCGAACTGCTGAAGTTCCACGAGCCCGGCGTTGTCGGTTCGCCCTCGACGCGTCGGAACCAGCTCGGCCTCACCCACCTGTGCTTCTACGTCGACAACGTCGACGAAGCCGCGGAGCAGATGCTCGAGCACGGCGGTTTCGTCCTCGACCAAACGCGTGGCAACCTCGGGACCGACATCGTGTTCCTCATGGATCCCGACGGCGTGCGCATCGAGCTCATGCGCGGTGTCCCGCCTCGCGCCACGGATGCCTGACGTAGACCTCGCCGGCGGCGACGATGGCTTCCGGCGGGACGTTGCGGCGTGGCTCGCGGATCACGTGGTGGAGGACTACGCCGCGCTCCGTGGACGCGGCGGGCCGGGCGACGAAGACTTCGGGTTCGACGAACGCGTCGCCTGGGAACGCGAGCTCGGACGCGCGGGCTTCGTGGGGCTCGGGTGGCCAGTCGAACATGGTGGTCGCGGTGCGACCCTCGCGCAACAGATCATCTGGGCGGAGGAGTACGCCCGCGCCGACGCGCCGGCGCGGGTGAACCACATGGGTGAGAACCTGCTCGCACCTACCCTGATCGAGTTCGGAACGCGTGAGCAGCACGAGCGCTTCCTCCCTCCGATCCTGGGTGGCGAGGAGCGCTGGTGCCAGGGGTACAGCGAGCCGAACGCGGGATCTGATCTCGCCAACGTGCAGACACGCGCAGTGCTCGACGGAGACGAGTGGGTGCTCACAGGCCAGAAGGTCTGGACCTCGCTCGCGCACGTGTCGCATTGGTGTTTCGTGGTGGCGCGTACCGACCCTTCGTCGTCACGTCACGCCGGGTTGTCGTTCCTGCTCGTGCCGATGGAGCAGCCCGGAGTCGAGGTGCGGCCGATCGTGCAGATCACCGGCGGCGGCGAGTTCAACGAGGTCTTCTTCGACGGCGCGCGCACCCAAGCCGACCTCGTGCTCGGTGAGGTGGGCGAGGGCTGGCGCGTCGCGATGGCTTTGCTCGGTTTCGAGCGCGGCGTGTCCACGCTCGCGCAACAGGTCGGCTTCGAACGCGAGCTCGACCACGTGTTCGCGCACGCGCGGGCGCGGGGCCTCGACCGGGACCCGGTGGTTCGCCAGCGTCTCGTGGGTTCGTGGATCGGACTGCGGTTGATGCGGTGGAACGCGCTGCGCAGCATGTCCGCGCGCGGCGTACCGGGCCCGGAGGCGTCGATCTCAAAGTTGTTCTGGGGCACCTGGCACCGCGATCTCGGCAACCTCGGCATCGACGTGCTCGGAGCCGAGGGACTCATCGGTGAGACGCTGCCGTACGAGCTCACCCTCGCGCAGAAGCTCTTCCTGTTCAGCCGGGCCGACACGATCTACGGCGGGTCGAACGAGATCCAGCACAACGTGCTGGGAGAGCGCGTGCTGGGACTGCCGCGCGAGCCGATCTAGCGCGGCTCGAGGATCAGGAGATGCCCGGGAGGGTCGTGCGTCCCTCGAGCGAGGCGCGCAGCCCGGCGACGAGCACGTGGATGTGCCGCTCGAACCAGGCGTCGCGGCTGATCTCGACGGTGTCGGGCATCTCCGCGAAGCGGTCGGCCAGTTGCCACATCAACGGCGCCTCGCTGCGGGAGATGTCGCGGAGCGCAGCCCGGAACAGCGAGAGTTGGGTGTTGCCGTTGGCAGCCTCGTGGTTGATGCAGTAGTCGCGGCGCACGGAATCGATGGTGGTGGCGACGACGTCGTCGAAGGCGAGCAGCGCCTCCTTGGGCGAGAACCCGGCCGCGACGAGTCGTTGGAGCGCCCCTTCGACGAGCGGGACGTTGACGAGCCCGTGCGCCGTGATCGGCGTGGTGTTCACCAGGCGCGGGTTCTGCTGGGCGCGGGCGCGCAACGTGCGGGCGAACGCGAGGAGCCATTCGTCCCAGGCCGCGATGTCCGGGACGTCGATGCGTTCGAACACCGAAGTACCGACGAGGCCGAGGAGCTCGTCGCGGCTCGACACGTGGTAGTAGAGCGCGGGCATCGCGACACCGAGTCGTTCGGCGACCGAGGTCATGGTGACCTGTTCGGCACCGGCTTCGCCCGCCAGTTCCGCGGCAGCGCGCACGATGCTCTCGCGGTCGATACGAGCAGGGCGTCCGGGCCGGCGGCGCGCCGCCGCGCCCGCCAGTGCGTCAGTGCTCTCGGCTGTCATCGTCCCGTAGGATACGCGACGCCCAGCAGCATGAGATATCCCTCACCCAAGTTCACTGCATGAGGTGCGCACCATGACGGAGTCCGACCGGTACATCCTGATTTCCGCGGACGCCCACGCCGGCGCCGACCTCCGCGACTACAAGCAGTACCTGGAGTCGAAGTACCACGACGACTTCGAGCAGTGGGCGGCATCGATGGAAGAGGGCTCGCGCATGATGCGAGAGATGATGAAGAGCCTCGGCATGAAGAAGTCGGTGGGCGTCGACGGCGACCCCGAGGTCGACGCCGATCGCAACTGGAACAGCGAGCGTCGCCTCCGCGAACAGGAGGCCGACGGGTGGGTCGCCGAGGTGATCTTTCCGAACACGCAGCCGCCGTTCGCGCCGATGGCGCGGAGCCAACTCGAGGCGCCGCCGGTCGGCGACGACAACGAGCACCGCTGGGCGGGCCTCAAGGCCCACAACCGTTGGCTCGCCGACTACGTGTCGCTCGCGCCCGAGCGTCGCGCCGGGTGCGCGCAGATCTTCCTCGCCGACGTCGCGGGTTCGGTGAACGAGATCGAATGGGCGGCGGAGCACAACCTACGCGGCGGGATCGTGCTGCCGGGCGCGCCACCCGGCTCCGCGCTCCTCCCGCTGTATGCCGCCGAGTACGAGCCCATCTGGGCAGCCTGCGAGGCGAACGAGATGCCGGTCAACCACCACAGCGGTGGCGGCTCTCCCGACTACGGCATGCACCCGCCGGCCTCTACTGCCATGTTCATGCTCGAGGTCACCTGGTGGGCGCACCGGCCGCTCTGGCAGCTCATCTTCTCCGGCGTGTTCGAACGCCACCCGAACCTGCACTTCTGCAACACCGAGAGTGGCACGAAGTGGATCCTCGAGACACTGCCGGAGCTCGACAGCTTCTACGAGCGCATGAAGTACGGCCACGGGTCGGAGGTGTTCTTCGGTCGTGCGGCCACGAAAGACATGTCGCTGCGGCCGAGCGAGTACTGGCGACGCCAGTGTCACGTGGGCGCGAGCTTCTTGCGGCCGAAGGAGTGCGACCTCCGTCACGACGTCGGCATCGAGAACATCATGTGGGGCGTCGACTACCCGCACAACGAAGGGTCGCAGCCCTACACCCGTGTGCACCTCCGGCGAACGTTCGCCGGTGTGCCGCCTGCCGAGGTCGAGCAGCTGGTCACGCTGAACGCGGCGAAGCTCTACAAGTTCGACCTCGACGCGCTCGCGCCGATCGCGGAGCGGGTGTGTCCCACGAAGGCCGAGGTCAACGAGCCCTTCCCGTGGAGCGAGGTGCCGGAAGAGGCCAAGGAGTGTCCGGGTCTGCACGCGGAGAACCAGAGGGAGCTGGTGTCATGAGTGTCGAAACCAATATTCCGAACATTGGCGGGGCGGTCGAGCCTGGCTTCGAAGGAGTGCGCGACGTGTTCGCGCAGAACTTCGAGGAGCACGGCGAGATCGGCGCGGGATATTCGCTCTACGTCGACGGAAAGAAGGTCGTCGACATCTGGGGCGGTACCGCCGACGTCAAGACCGGCGCACCCTATACAGACGACTCGCTGCAGCTCGTGTTCTCCACCACGAAGGGTGCCACCGCGGCATGCGCCAATCTGCTCGCGCAGCGCGGCGAGCTCGACATCGATGCGCCGGTTGCCAAGTACTGGCCCGAGTTCGCGCAGGCCGGCAAGGAGGAGATCCCGGTGCGGTGGCTCCTCTGTCACAAGGCGGGCCTCCCCGCCTTCGACGCGACGCTCACACCCGACGACGTGTTCGCGTGGGATCCCGTGATCCACGCGCTCGAGGTGCAGGAGCCGTTCTGGGAGCCCGGTACCGCGCACGGCTACCACGCGGTCACTTACGGCTACCTCGTGGGTGAGGTGGTCCGCCGGATCAGCGGCAAGAGCCTCGGCACGTTCTGGCAGGAGGAGATCGCGGAGCCGCTCGGGATCGAATTCTGGATCGGGCTGCCTGCGGAGCAGGAGCATCGAGTCGCGCCGCTCGTCGGTACCGGCCGGACCACCGGCGATCTCGACGACGAGACCGCGCAGTTCGCGGCCGCGGTCATGGGCCCCGACACCCTGGTCGGCCGCGCCATGACGCTCAACGGCGCGCTCGGGTTCCTCGACGACGGCTTCAACACGCCCGCGCTGCACGCGGCGGAGATGCCTGCGGCGAACGGGATCACCAACGCGCGGTCATTGGCGCGCTTTTACGCCGCGCTCGTGGGCACGGTCGACGGCGGACCGAGCGAATCCCTGCTCACGGTCGAGCAGATGGAAGCGGCGCGCACGTGCCAGACCGAGGGTGCCGACCGCGTGCTCTCGTTCCCCGGCATCGAGCTGCCCACCACGATCGGGCTCGGCTTCTGGACCTCGTCCCTGTTCGCCCCGTACGGCGGCGAGCGCGGCTTCGGCCACTCGGGCGCGGGCGGGTCGGTCGGGTTCGTCGACCCGGAGGCAGGCATCGCCGGCGGCTACGTGATGAACCGGATGATGCAAGGCCTCGCCGGCGACCCCCGTTCCCGCGGGCTCATCAAGGCCAGCTACGACGCCGTCGGCGCCCCGATCGCCTTCGTGTAGCACCCTAAAACGGTCTAGGCGATGGGTTTCTCGTCGACGACTCCGGCGTCGATGGCGTCGACGAGGGCCTGCGCGTGCGGGACCGGGCCGTCCTTCAGACCGGCTTCGTGTCCCTTCGGGATCCCGGCGAACACGTAGAGCTCGTTCGACATGATCGCCTCGCGGACTCGACGCCCGCAGTGCGCGGGATCAACGCCGAACGACACCGGCTCGGCCCCGAACGGCTCGTGCGCCTTCGGACCCATGCTCGCAGGGCGGTTGCGCTGCGCGGCCACGATCTTGGTGTTGAGCATGCCGGGGCACAAGACCGACACGCCGATCGGCGTGTCATCCAGGTTCGTGCGCAAGGTCTCGGTGATGTTCAAGATGGTCGACTTCGACACGCCGTAGATGCCGCGACCCGACAGCGCGGCAATCGACGCGGTGTTCACGATGTGACCGGGCTCGCCCGCCGCGAGCATGCGCGGCAGAAACGCGTAGATGCCGTTGAGCACGCCGAACACGTTGACACCGAGGAGCCAGTTCCAGTCTTCGATCTTGAGGTCTTGCATGTCGCCGAAGACCAGGACCCCCGCGTTGTTGCACAGCACATGGACGGCGCCGAACTCCGCATACGCGGCGTCGGCGAGAGCCTGGACCGACGCGAAGTCGGATACGTCGGTGTGGACCGCGATCGCCCGCGCGCCGAGGGCTTCCGCCTCGGACGCGACGGCGCCCCCGGCGTCGTCCTCGATGTCGGCGATCACGACGTTCATTCCTGTGCTCGCGAGCTCGAGCACGATCGCGCGCCCGATTCCGCTTCCACCGCCGGTGACGACGGCCGTGTGTCCGGCAAGATCGTCCATGCTGTCCTCGTCCATCTCTTCCTTGGTTCATGTCCTCGTGTAGTTCGGCGTGCGCTTCTCTGCGAACGCGAGCGGCCCCTCTTTGCCGTCGTTCGTCTGGAACACTGCCTGGCCGTATTCCCACTCGTGCGCGAGGGCTTCGGCCTCGGTCATGCCGTCGGTCTCGCGCAGGGTACGGAGCACGGCTTCCACTGCGATCGGCCCGTTCTCGGCGATCGTCGCCGCGATCTCTCTGGCCTTCGTCAACGCCTGGCCGTCGGGCACGACGCGACCGATCAGTCCGATGCGGGCCGCCTCTTCCGCGGTGAGGTGCTTGCCCGTGAGCAGGATCTCCGCGGCATGGGTATACGGGATCTGGCGCCGGAGCCGCACCGCGGAGCCGCCCATTGGGTAGAGCGACCAGCGCACCTCGCTCACACCGAAACGGGCCGACTCTCCGGCGATCCGGATGTCGGTCTGCTGGAGGATTTCCGTGCCACCGGCGATCGCGACGCCTTCCACCGCGGCGATGAACGGCTTGGACGGGCGGTAGAGGCGCAGGATGCCTTTGTACGGAAGGTCGGGATCGGCGGCCATGCGGGCCTGCACGTCGATCTCCGTATCGGCGTCGCCGGCGTCTCCCGACATCGCCCGGAGGTCGGCGCCCGACGAGAAATTGCCGCCCGCGCCGGTGAGGATCACACAACGGATCTCCGGGTCCTCGTCGGCCTCGACCATCGCGTCGTACATCCGCACGAGCATCGCCCCGGACAGCGCGTTGTAGCGCTGGGGGCGGTTCATCGTGATCACCATGGTCCTCTCGTCGCGTTCGACGATCGCGTCGGGCATCGTGCTCCTCGGAACAGAGGCTGGGGCGGCGTTATCCTGCCTGACGCCAACTTCGCCGTCGAGTCTGCTCACTACCCAAGGAGGTCCTGTCGTGCGGACACCGATCTGTGAGCGCCTGGATATCGAGTTTCCGATCTTTGCCTTCTCGCACTGCCGCGACGTCGTCGCCGCCGTGAGCAAGGCGGGCGGCTACGGCGTGCTCGGCGCGCTCGCCTACAGCCCCGACCAACTCGAGATCGAGCTGAACTGGATCGACGAGCACGTCGACGGCAAGCCCTACGGCGTCGACATCGTGATGCCGGCGAAGTACGTGGGGAAGGGTGGCGGCGCGGAGGCGAGCATCACCAGCCTCGACGCGCTCATTCCCGAGGAGCACCGTCAGTTCGTCGAGGAGCTGCTCGACGAGTACGACATCCCACCGCTTCCCGATGAGCTCCGGGGCGGCGTCGTGAAGGCCGCAGGCCTCAACGTCGACGAGGAGGGGCCCGGACAGGTGGAGGTGTCGCTGCAGCACCCGGTGTCGATGCTCGTGAACGCGCTCGGCCCGGTGCCGCCGGAGGTGGCCCAGCAAGCACACGACCACGGCATCCTCGTCGGCGCGCTCGTCGGCGCGCGTGCGCACGCGGAGCGTCAGGTGATGCAGGGCGTCGACGTGCTCGTCGCGCAGGGCACCGAAGCCGGTGGGCACTGCGGCGAGATCTCCACGATGGTGCTCGTGCCGGAGGTGGTCGACGCCGTCGGTCCCGACGTTCCCGTCCTCGCCGCGGGTGGCATCGGGTGCGGACGGCAGATGGCGGCCGCGCTCGCGCTCGGCGCGCAGGGCGTGTGGACGGGCTCGATCTGGCTCACGGTCGCCGAGAGCAACACCTCGGGCGTCACGCTCGACAACCTGCTCGCGGCCACGTCGCGCGACACGGTGCGTTCGCGCGCGATGACGGGCAAACCCGCGCGTCAGCTGCGTACCGGCTGGACGGACGCGTGGGAGAGGACCGACACTCCTGAGCCGTTGCCGATGCCGTTGCAGGGGATCGTCTACGCGGGCGCGGCGCGAAGGTTCAGCCGCGCGCAGAAACCCGAGCTCGCGGGTTCACCCGTCGGTCAGATCGTGGGCCGGATGAACCAGGTACGGCCGACGCGCGACGTGATCTTCGAGATGGTCGAGGAGTGGATCGAGACGACCGAGCGCCTCAAGCAGATCGCCGAGTAACACCCAGTGAGCGACGAATTATGTCGTGAGCTCCTTGTCTTTCTCGGTGGCAAGCTCTTCGTCTTGTACGCGCCACAGCCGGTCGTACGGCCCGCCCGGACGCGCAACCTGCTCTTCGGGGCCTGCGTCGACGACGCGACCTGCGTCGAGCACCACGATGTTGTCGGACTTCACCGCAACGCTCTCGCGGTGGGTGATCATCAGCGTCGTGCAACGAAGCGCGTGGATTGACTCGACGATGATGTCCTCGACCCCGGCATCGAGCAGCGACGTTGATTCGTCGAGCACGAGGATGTCGGGCTCCGCTATCCAGGCGCGTGCGAGTGCGACGAGCTGGCGCTGCGCGGCGGTGAGGTTGTGGCCTTCTTCTTCGACGACATGTTCGAAGCCGCCGGGGAGCACCGACAGCAGATCCCAGGCACCGACCGCGCGGATCGCGCCCTCGACCTCTTCGTCGGTTGCTCCGGGCTTCGCGTAGCGGATGTTCGAGGCGATCGTTCCCTTGAACACGAACGGGTCCTGCGGCACGATGCCGAGCCGCGGCCCGTAGCTGTCGAGATGGAGCTCGCGGAGGTCGATCCCGTTGACCGTTACCGATCCCGCGTCGGGGTCGTAGGTGCGGCCGAGGAGTTTGGCGATGCTCGACTTCCCGGCACCGGTGTACCCCACGAGGGCCGTGACCTTGCCCGGCTCCATCGTGAACGACACGTCGCGCAGCACCGGCCGTGTCGTCTCGGGGTAGGTGAAGCAGACGCCGTCGAACGTGACGGGACCGTCGAGCGGTGGGCAGTCGCGTGCGGCGACGCTCTCTTCGGGCAGGATGGGCTCGTCGAAGGGCTCGCACAGGCGACGCCACGACACGCGCACGTCGAGGAACTGGTTGTAGAGCGGCCCGAGTGCCTGCAGCGGTCGGGTTGCGGACGTGGCAAGGAGTTGCACGGTGACGGCCGTGCCGATACTCAGGGTCTGGTCCAGCACCAGCGTGCCCGCTTTGTAGAGGACGAGCGCGGTGGTCATCGTTCCCATGAACTGCACCACCGCGGTGTGGGAGTTCTGCAGCGTGATGCTCCACCAGCGGGCACGTCGACGCTCCCAGCTCGCCTCCACGAACTTCTGCGTCTGGATGGCGTGGGCCCCGAGGTGGCGGATCTCGTGGCGCGCGCCGAAGTCTTCCTGGAACTTGCGGGTGACGACGCCGAGCTCCTCGCGCGACCACTTCAGTGCCCGGTTCGCGAACGGGAGCTGGATGAGCGTGAGGACCAGGATGATGACCGCGAGCGCCAGCACCACCGGGATCACACCCGGAGCCAGGATCACGATCGCACCCATGGCGACGATGAAGATCGCGGTGAAGCTCGCGAACCGGAAGGCGGACTCCTGGACGAAACCGAGGATCTTGTCGAGGTCGGCCACCACTCGCGTGGCCACGTCGCCCGGGAGCTCACGGTCGTAGTAGTTCACCCCGAGCTTGCTCAGGCGGTAGAAGACGCGACGGCGCAGCACGATGATCACGCTCTGGTTGAACCGCTGCGCGAAGATCCGGAAGTACTTCGACAGGAAGCCCACGCCCACCGCGATGAACACGAGCATCCCGGCCCAGAAGTACGCCGCGCCCGTGTCCGCGCCGTTGCTGTCTTGGATGATGTCGGTGACCCGGCCGAAGAGGAGGCTCGGCGCCAATTCGCCGAGTGCCAGGAGTAACACCAGGAACACCGCGACGTACATGGTGCCTTTGAACAACATCGCGATCTTCCGGAAGCGTGGCCGTGTGTCGTCGTCGGTCACGCCGTCGGGAATGGTCAGGCTCTCTTTGGTGACTTGGAGCTGGTCGACGAGCTTGGCGAGGATCGGGTCGATGGCGGCGAGACCGGCCGTAGCTCCGGCCTGGACCTGTATCGCGCCCTCGGCGACTTCGGCTTCCATGCCGACCTGTTCGATGGTGTCGAGCGCCTCGATCGGGTCACCACCGACGACCGCCTCGGCGGTTTCGGCGGTCACGAGAGTTTCGGCAGTTCCGTCGAGCAGCTCGCTGCGGGCAACGTCCGCGAACGGCTCCACCGTGTCTGCCGGATCGAGGTGGAGCGATCGATCGGCCATCTCGGCGAGGCCGGTTCGCCGGGTGATGTAGAGGATGGCGGTCTGGGGCAGGTACTGGCGCACCCGCCGCATGATCTCGATCTCGAGCGACGGGTTCACCGCCGAGAGCGCGTCGTCGAGGATGAGCACCCGCGGATGGGCGACGAGCGCGCGGGCGAGCGAGACGCGCTGGCGCTGGCCTCCGGACACCGTGAGGCCGCGATCGCCGACGATGCCGTCGAGGCCGCCGAGCTCGTCGATCACCTCCCCTGCCCCCGCGGTGCGCATCGCGTCGATCATCGCCTCGTCGTCGATCTCGCCCCATGCCCCGAGGAGCAGGTTGTCGCGCAGCGTCGCCGCGAGGAGGAGCGGCTCTTCGGACACGACCCTGATCGTCTGGCGGAGCTGACCGGGATCGAGATCGGCGAGCGCGATGCCGTCGAGCGATGCGTGACCCTCGTCGGGTTCGACGAGCCCGGAGGCGATCCCGGCGAGCGTCGTCTTGCCGCAACCGGGAGGACCGCTCACCACGACCAGCTCACCGGGACGAACCTGGAGATCGAGGCCGTGCAGGAAGCGCCGGTTCCCGTAGGTGACCTCGACGCCGTGGAGCTCGAGTCCGGTGGAGGGGAGCGGGATCATGCGGCCGTCGGTGACCGGTCGCGCGCTGAGTGCGAGCATCTCGGCGAGGCGATCCTGCGCGCTGCGGAGGTATTGCCAGGCGCTCGCGATCTCACCGAAGGCGCTGGAGAACTGGTTCAACCCCGAGCCGATCTGGAACGCGAGCAGGAATGTGCCGATGGTCAGATGACCGGTGCTCATCAGGTACGCGCCGATGGCCAGCAAGCCCGCTTGTACGAGCAAGGGCATCATCTTGAGGTAGATGTCGTAGCCGGCGAGCAGCCGGGTGCGGGTCATCGAGAAGCGGAACGCGCGCTCGGTGACGTCGGCGACGCGTGCGCGCTCTTGCTCCTCGCGGCGGAACGCCTTGACGACGCGGATGCCGCGCACCGGCTCGTCGATCGCGCTGGTGACCTCGGCGCGCTCGTTGAGCTCCGCCCAGCTCAGTGCCCGCAGTCTCCCGCGGAACTTGTTGACCAGCCAGACGTTGATCGGGAGCGCGAGGAGCGACACGATGCCCATGAGCGGGCTGATGATGCAGACGATGATCGCGACGGAGAGCAGGATCGGCGTGTAGCCGAGGAGGGTGGGGAAGACGCGGAGGAGAACGTCGACGAGCTGGATGTCGGTGAGCGAGCGAGTGACGAGCTGGCCGGTCGCGACCGCGTCGAGGCGGCGGAGCTCGGCCGATTGGATGTGCGTGTAGAGCCACACACGCATGTCGAACTCGATCTGGTACGCGAGCCGGTCGGCGAGCTGCTGCTGGGTGAAGGAGAAGGCCAGTGCCCAGAGCGCCCAGAACGTGATGTAGCGGACGTAGTCCCAGAGCGGCGCGACCTGGTTGACGATGCCGTTGTCGACCATGCCGCGTGTGAGGTTCGCGACCTGGAGCAAGCCGATGGTGTAGACGACCATGACGAAGAAGAACCACTTCAGGACCCGCTTCTGGCGGCGAAGCAGCGCCCAGAAGAGCGAGGAGCGCGCGACGCTGAAGGAGTTCGTGTACTTGCCGAGGAACCTGCGGAACCAGCCGAGGTCCTCTTGCGGACCGCGGTCGGCAGCCTGGAACTCCGGCGTGTGGATGTCTTCGGTCTGCGTCACGGACGTGCCCCCCCGACGACCCCGGTCGTAGTCGGCCCGGAACGTTCGATGACTTCGCGTGTCGACCCGAGATACGAGGCGACGACGTGTGGGTGGTTCCGCACCAGCTCCCAGCTGCCGTCGACGACGACGCGACCGAGGTCGCAGGCGATGATGCGGTCGGAGACGGAGCTGACCAGGGGCATGTCGTGCTCGATGAGCAGGATGCTCGCGCCGGTGATGTCGCGGATGCGGAGAAGCAGCGGACCGAGCGCCTCGGTCTCGCGTTGGGCGATGCCCGACGACGGCTCGTCGAAGAGAATCACCTTGGGCTCGATCCCGATCTGGCAGGCCAGGTCGACAATTCGGCGGCTCCCGGTCGAGAGATCCGACACGAACTTGTCACGATAGTCGTCGAGACCCATCATCGCGATGAGGTCGTCGGCCCGCCGCCCGAGCTTTCGCTCGGCGAGCACGACGTTCGGGAAGTAGAGCATCGAGGGGACGGGGTCCCAGTAGCGGAGGGGGCGGTCGAGCGCGACACAGATGGCGTGATGCACGGTGAGCCCTCCGAACAGGCGGGCGTCCTGGAACGACCGGGCGAGGCCGAGCTGGGCGCGCCGCTGCGGCCGCCGCCGGGTGATGTCGTGACCCTCGAGGATGACCTGGCCCGAATCCGGCACGAGGAATCCCGAGATGAGGTCGAACAGCGTGGTCTTGCCGGCGCCGTTCGGTCCGACGATGCCGAGGATCTCGCCGTGGTGGAGTTGGATCGACATTTCGTCGACCGCGGTGATCCCCGCGAAACGTCGGGTGATGCCGCGGGTCTCGAGAATCACGGGGCGCTCGCCGCGGTTGGCACTCACCTCCTTGTCGGGCGCGCGATCGGCGATCTTGGCAAGTGGCATCGGTCGCGCGCCCTCCCCGGCAGTCCCCTCGGCTGACGCGGCGCCCTCGAGGAAGATCGAACGCAGCAGGTCTGGGCGCTCCAACAGCTCCGCGGTGAGCCCGTGGAAACGGATCGCCCCCTTCTCCATGAAGAACGCCTTGTCGGCGGTTTGCAATGCGACATTCACCGACTGCTCGACGAGGATCACCGTGACGCCCTGCTCTTTGAACTGCTGGACGACGGCGAGGAGTTGCTCGACGACGAGTGGCGCGAGACCGAGCGACAGCTCGTCGATCATGAGCACGTCGGGCTTGGCGAGGAACGCCATCGCGAGCGCGAGCATCTGCTGCTGCCCGCCCGAGAGTTGAGCCGCGGGGTCGTTCAGCCTGCTCCGCAGCGCGGGGAAGAGGTTGAGCGCTTCCCCGGTCGCGGTCTTCGCGTACGCGCGGTCGCGGCGATGCATCCAGAGTGCGACCTTCAGGTTCTCGGCCACCGAGAGCGAAGGGAACACACCCTTGCCGCCAGGAACCTGGATGACGCCCTTGAGCGCGATGTGGTGCGGGCCCATCCCGCTGATGTCGGTGCCTTCATGGCTGATGCTGCCGCGCTTGGGTGCGACGAGGCCCGAGATCGCTCGCAGCACTGTGGACTTTCCGGCGCCGTTCGTGCCGAGGAGTGCGATGGTTTCACCACGGCGCAGCTCGAAGCTGACGCCGAAGAGCACCTGGACCTGGCCGTACGAGACGTCGACCGACCGCAGGCTGAGTAGGTTCGGCCTGCCGCCGCTCAGACGAAGGTCGGGGTAGCTGAAGTAGTCGACGTCGGGCATCGGCCTCGCGGGGAAGCGCTTCAAGAAGTTCGGACCGTGGCGCGACGGCCCCTCGCCGTTCATCGCCACGGCGACCGCGGGTTTCTCCTTGCCCGTGAGCAGTGTCGGGTCGTCACCGCTATCGGCGATCAGCGACGGGACGACAAGGTTGCGTCGACGCGCCACCGCGCGGAGCCACATGTCGCGCACCCGGTAGAGCACCGACCCGAGGCCGCCGGGCAGAAGCCAGAGCACGAGGATGAGGCCGATGCCGCTCCCGGCGAATGTGAAGAGGAACCGGAAGCGCTGGGGCACGATGACGTTGAACCACTCCGTGCTCTTGATGAAAACGGCTCCGAGGATCGCGCCCGGCACCGACCCCAGCCCGCCGACCACCACCATCGTGAGCACGCGGATGCTCTCGATGGGAGCGAAGATGTCCTTGCCGAGCGCCTGCTGGTGGAGCACGAGGACTCCACCGGCGAAGGACGCGATGAAGCCGGACAGTGCGAACGCGAGCAGCTTCGCACGCGTGGGGCTCAGCCCGAACGCCTGCGCATTTCGTTCGTTCTCGCGCGTCGCGATGAGGTCGCGGACGGTCCGCGATCGTTGCAACCCGCGCACGGCCACGATAACGAGCAGAAGCGCGAAGACGCACACGAAGTAGAAGTCGCGTTCGGGATGCGCGCCGTCGGCGCCGATCCCGATATGACCGAACGGCGTCCATTGCGGGAAGCGCGTGACGCGATCGAAGAGGTCGTCGGGCAAGAAGTCGAACTTGATGCCCAGGAGGCTCTGCTCGCGGTTCAACAGGAACGACGACGTCGCCACCGCAAACGCCAGAGTGGTGACGGCGAGCATCAATCCTTTGATGCGGAGTGCCGGCAAGCCGATGATGATGGACGCGACCGCTCCGACCGCGCCCGCGAGCAAGAAGCTGACGAACGGATCGAGATGCCAGTGCACGTTGGCCGCGCCGGCCGCCGCCGAACCGATGGCGACGAACGCGACTTGGCCGAGGCTGATCTCGCCGGCCCACCCGGTGAGGAGCACCAGGGAGATCGCGACGATCGCGTAGATCATCACCGCGGCCGCGAGGTTGGTGTCTTTCTCGCTGAGCAGGAAGGGTAAGTAGACGAGGAAGCCGACGAAGAGCACGCGCAGCCCACGCAGCGTCCACTTGACCTCGGGAAGCCGTAGCAGCTCGCGCGGGATCGGCCGGATGTTCGCCGCGTTCTGCCAGCTCGAGATCGCCTGGTCCTCGACGCGCGACTCGCGGTGACGCCGCTGGAGCAGCAGCGCCCCGATCACGATCACGAACATGATGGGATCGACGAGCTCGCCCGAACCCTTGTTCCACACCACGATCGCTTCGACCGCGCCGAGTCCGCACGAGGCGAGGAAGATCGTGACGAAGTTCTCCATGCGGCCGATCACCGCAGCCGTGAGCGCTCGCAGCAAGATCGTTGGTCCGAACGCGGATCCGAGTGGCAGACCGATGATCCCGGCTCTGAGGATCAACGAGATCGTCGCGAGGAGCGTGGCGATGACCCACGCGATGTTGTGCGTGAAGCCGACGTTCACGCCGAGGAGCGACGCGCGGTCGGAGCTCTCCGAACTTGCTCGCAGCGCGATTCCCATGCTCGTGAAGCGCAGGAACGCGAACAGACCCAACACCGCGAGGATCGTGGTGATCACCGCGATGAGCTCGTTGGCATGGAAGATGACGGGGTTGATCTCGAAGCTGAAGTCGAATGGCGGGGTGTACTGCTGCTGGGCAAGGTCGGTGCCGCCAGTGATCAGCTGGAGCAAGTACGGGAGCGCAACGCCGAGGCCGGCGAGCAATTGCGCGAGCCCGATCGTGACGACCATCAGGATCAGCCGTGGCGCCTTGCTGAAGCGCCGGATGATCACGAACTCGATGAGCACGCCGAGCACGACCGCGACGATCAACGAGAGCGGTACTGCCACCCAGAACGACCATCCGATCGTCGGCAGCGTGATCAGGGCCACCGCGAGGCTCGCGGGAACCGCGCCGAGGTCGGCCTGCGCGAAGTTGATGACCTTGTTGGCCCGGTAGATCAGGGCGAGGCCGAAGGCCATGAGCGCGGTGAGCGACCCGATGATGAAGCCGTAGACGAGCTCGCCCGCGGGCATGTCCCAGCCCCATACCAATTGTGGGACGAAGTAACCGAACGCGGCGACCGCGACCGTGATGGCGATGAACCGGAGCGTGCGATTCTCGCCGACGTTGCGTACTCCGGTGGTCACGCTCATAGATCGCTGCAGTCCTTGCCCTCGGGGAGCACGACGTTCTCGCCCGAGCTCTGTTGCTGCTCACACTCGAGCTGCGCCCGCGTCTTACCCGTGTTCAGGCTGGTACACGCTCGTGACTCGATCGCGCCGTCTTCGGTGACCTTGAACGGCGCGTGCGGCCAGGTCGAGTCTTCGCGGGCGTGGACGTCGACGGAAAGGAAACCGTCGCTGCTCTTGATGTCCGTCGTAGCCCAGGTGCCAATCTCGCCTTTGTCGTGCGGGGCGTCGTCGTCGAGGTGCAATTCCGCGCTCACGAACGTGTAGTCGGCGCCCTTCAAGTGCACCATCTTCCCGTTGCGGAGCTTCGCCTTGGCGTCGGGCTCGATCTTCCCCTGGATGGCGCTGATCGCTTCGTCGGGCGCGCCGATACAGTGCTGCACGGACTGTTTGGGGTTCCCGCATGCGGCTGCGACCGCCGCAAGCGCGACCGTCAGAGCGGCAATGATCGCGACTCGACGCGTCCCCCCTCGTCGCCTCACGAGCGTCCTCCAGAGACCAAGGCGTTTCGACGCAGGGTGCGACCATGGTCAGTACGCAGCCATGCGCGGGCCGCCGACCGAATCGGCAGTCCGACCGCCAGTTTCTCGCGCGTCGGGGGGCATGTAAAGCCGAGCGCGTTTTCGCACTCGTGCATCGAATCTCCGATTCGACTAGAAAACTCATCGGACCGGAGGAGGCACCCGTGGGAGCAACGAAGGACGCCCGGTCGTTCGGGAACATGATGGAAGAGGCCTACGGCTTCAGCCAGGCGGTGAAGGTCGGCGACACCATCTATGTCTCCGGCCAGACCGCGATGGGCGATGACTTCACCGCGATCGGCGGGAACGACATGGCAGCCCAGATGCGGGAGGCGTACGCCGCGATCGGCCGCGTTCTCGCCATGTTCGGCGCCGGGTTGAGCGACGTGGTGGAGGAAACGTTGTTCGTCACCGACATGACGGCAGCAGTGACATGCGCGAAGGAGGTGCGCGGCGAAGCGTACGGCGGAACGTTCGACGTTGCGAGCACTGTGATCGGTGTGCAGGCGCTCGGTTCACCCGATCTCATGATCGAGATCAAGTGCGTCGCACGAACTTGAACACCTGATGAGCGCGCACGACGCCGTGCAGCTTCTCGCCGACCGCGACGAGATCCACGACATCGTGATGCGTTACGCGGCAGGCGTCGATCGCCGCGACATGAAACTCGTGGGCTCGTGCTTCGCGCCCGACCTCGAGGTCGTCGGATGGGGTGGAGGGTTCACCGACCGCGACTCGATGCTCACCTACATCTCCGGTGTCGCGATCTTCCACACGACGATGCACATGTTCGGAAACCAGTACATCGAGGTCGACGGCGACACCGCGCACGTCGACACCTACGCGATGCTCACCCACCACAGCGACGATGCCAACGGTGTGACGCACGAGCTCAACGTCAGCCGCGGACGCTACGTCGAGGATCTCACCCGTCGCGACGGGCGGTGGGTCATTACGCGCCGCGGGGGCGATCCGGTCTGGGCGCCGACGGGTGTGACGAAGGCGACGACCGACGTTCCCGCGACGCAGTGGCTCCTCGATCGTGCCGAGATCCACGATCTGATGATGCAGTACGCGCTCGGCGTCGATCTGCGCGATTACGACCGCATCCGGAACTGCTTTGCGTCGTCGTTCCGAGCGTCGTACGGCTCGCGCGAGTTTACGGATGCCGACGAGCTGATCGAGTTCATCTCCGGTGTCGAGCACTTCCCGTCGACGACGCACTTCCTCGGCACGCAGCTCGTCGACGTCGATGGCGACGACGCGTGGATGCAGACGTACTCGCTGATCACTCACCGTCCGAACGAGGATGATCCCTCGGCGGACTGGGTGGCGGCTGGCCAGTACGTCGACCGCCTGCTGCGCGAGCACGGGCGGTGGCGAATCGCGGAGCGCGGCTCGTCGGCCCGGAGCACTCGACCAGAACCGCCGGTCGCGCCTACTACCGACGACCCGCGCGTACAGCAGCTCCTCGACCGCGGCGCGATTCACGACGTGATCGTCTCTTCGGCGCTCGCAATGGACCGTGAGAACGGGCGGACGCGACACTTCCTCAACAACGAGCTGGTCGCGATCGAGGGCGACGAGGCCACGGCGGAGACCTACATGTATGTCACAGAGCAGCAGGACGACGGGCGCCCGTCGCCGTGGAGCAAGGGCGCCCGGCGTTGGCTCGACCGCTTCCGGCGCGTCGACCGCCGCTGGGTGCTGGAGGAACGACAGGAACTGAGCAACCGCGTGGCGGAGGAGCTGTTGATCACCGCCGACGAGGCTGCGACGCGCGCAGGGAGCAGGAGGAGTCGTGATGGTTGACGTGAGCGAACGCATCGAAGGGCTCGTGTCGGAGAGCGTGAAGCGGGTTTCGAGACGAGGTGGTGACTTCGAGTTTCCTGCCGACCTCAAGATCAGGTGGGCTTTCGAAGCGGGGTTGCCCGACCCGGCGACGTTCCCCCTCGACGACCTCGAACGGCTCACGGCCGACGTGCTCCACGACGATGCCGCGGACGCGCTGCAGTACGGCTCGCCCGGGAGCAACGGCATCGGCTGGGGCTACGAGATCCTGCGCGACCGAATTGCGGAGCGCACGCTCCGGATCGAAGGTCGCGAGGTCGACCGTCGTTCGGTGATGCTCACACTCGGCGGGGTGCAGGCGATCACGCTCGCGTGCCGCGCCTTCCTCGACGAGGGCGACCTCCTCGCGGTCGAAGCGCCCACGTGGGGAGCTGCGCTCGGTGCGGCGCGCCAGTCCGGCGCCGAGGCGTTGGCGATCCCCATGGACGCCGAGGGCATGCAGGTCGACGTGCTCTCCCAGGAGCTCGCTCGACTCGAGGGTGAGGGCAAGCGCCTCAAGATGATCTACACCATCGCGACGTTCAATACGCCGACCGGGTGGAGCCTGTCGTTGCCGCGTCGGCGGAAGCTGCTCGAGCTCGCCAACCGATACGGGTTCATCGTGCTCGAGGACAACGTGTACGGCGAGCTGCGGTACGAAGGCGAGACGATCCCCACGCTCTTCGCGCTCGACGAGTCGGGACTCGTCGTCAAGATCGACAGCTTCAGCAAGATCCTCGCTCCCGCGCTGCGGTTGGGCTGGGTCACCGGCGATCCCGAGGTGATGCGCGCGATCGGCGCGGTGAAGGGCGATCTCGGCGTGAGCCAGTGGCTCGCCCGTGTCGTGGTTCGGTTCATGGACGAAGGCAAGCTCGACCCGCACGTTGCAATGGTGAACGAGCTCTACCGGGAGAAGCGCGACATCGCCGTGCGAGCACTGCGCGATGAGTGCGGGCCGTGGGTGAATTTCGACGTTCCCGAGGGCGGCTTCTTCATCTGGATCGAGCTGTCGTCCGACGTCGACGGTGAGCAGGTGATGCAGAAGGCGTTCGCGGAGGGTGTGATGTGCCGACCGGGTGAGCGGTTCTTCGGCGAGACCGACGCCGACGCGCACAAGCAGTGGTTCCGCCTCGCGTTCATCATGGTGCCGAAGGACGAGCTCGAGCGGGGGATCACTGCGCTCGGCAAGGCCATCGCCGACAGCGCGCGCTGAGTCGGCGGACGCGCCGCCATGCGAGGGCTCGACAGCAAGATCATCGTCGTCGCCGGTGGAGGGACCGCCGACGCGGGTCCGGGCAACGGCGCGGCCACCGCGATCCGTCTCGCCGACGAAGGTGCGTTCGTGGTGGTGGGCGACCTCAGCGGTGACGCGGCGAACGCCACCGTCGCGTCCATCCACGCGCGCGGCGGACGGGCGGTGCCGCTCGAGTTCGACATCGCCGAGGACAAGTCGGTCCGCGCGCTCATGTCATGCGCGCTGGAGCACTACGGCGGCGTCGACGGTTTGCACGTCAACGCGGCCGACATCTCACCCGAGGTGCTCGGTGTCGACGGGGAGACCGACCTGCTGACCATCCCGCTCGACGTGTGGCAGCGCACCCTCGACGTGAACCTCACCGGCTTTCTGCTGATGGCACGCGCGGTGATCCCGCACCTGCTCGAACGCGGTGGGGGAGGGATCACGAACACGGTGTCGGACGCGATCTACGCAGGAGAACGCGTGCGGGTGGCGTATGCAGCCACGAAGTCGGCGCTCACGGCGGTGACACGCCACATCGCGACACGCTGGGGCCGTGACGGCATCCGGTGTAACTCGATCTCACCAGGAATCATCGCCCGGAACGACGAGATCGCCGAGGCGATGCAAGCGACGCACCGCGGTGAGCCCCGGTCGCCGCGTGCCGGCCGCCCCGACGACATCGCCGCGATCGCCGCCTACCTGCTCTCCGACGACGGCGCCTGGGTGAACGGTCAGGTGTGGAGCGTGAACGGCGGCCGAATGCTCAATTGAGCTCGCGCGCCTCGCGCGCGTCGGGTTCGAGCAGGAAGCCCCCGGCGACCGCTTCGTCGGCCGCAGCGTCGAAGCATGCGAGGTAGTCGTCGCGTGTCGGGTAGAGCGCGGCAAACTTCTCGGGCGGGAACGGCTTCACAAAACCGCGCAGCGCGCATGACTGCGGTGTGCCGACCGGTCCGTACTGCGCGGTGGGCACGACGATGTGGGGGAGCCGGATGCCGCCGAGTGCGTTGCCGTGCTCGTCGCGATCGATCTCGCCGTCTGCGTTCATCGAGATGCGGGGAAGCTGCGGCGCTGCGCCGCCGCCGCGTGCCCAGCCGCGTAGGTGCGCGAGTGCGGCGTTCTCGACGTAATGGAACGGCATGTCGTTGACCGCGCAGTCGCATCCGGGCATCTCGTGGCCGAGATCGCGCGCGAACTGGGCCTTCAGCGTGCGCTCGACGTACTCGTCCTGGTGCGTAGAGCCCGCGACCTCCCAGAGCCGGAAGCGCTCCGAATCGGGTTGGCGCGCGAGCCAGGACCGGAGGGTGTCGAACTCCGACTCGAGCACGACGACCGGCGCGGAGGAGTCGGTGCGGAACGTCAGCGGATCGGGCATTACGACGTCAGCGGCGAGCGGAGGGGACGAGGTACCGACGCGGCCGTGCACGAGGAAGCCGTCGATCGCGCCAACGAGTGGGTGTACTGCGTTGACATAGGTGACGAGTCGGTTCGCAGACTGTGACGCTCCGGCCGCGACCACGACGTCGACCGGAGCCTGCGCGGTGAGCGCGCCGTCGCGAGCCATGCGCGCTGCCGCCGTGAAGATCCCGTACGAGAGGTCGTCGTTCGGGATGTGGAGCTCGCGGTAGCGGCCGGGATCCCAGAGCTCCAACGGTTGCGAGAAGCCCGCCATCAGCGGCGGACCGTTCACGCCGGCGCGCTGTGCCGACACGCCCACCCAGGTGTTCCCGTCGCGCATGATCTCCACGTGGCTCTGCGCCCACACGGGATCGAGGTCGATCCCACCGCTCACGTTGAACCACTCGAGCACGACCGTGCCGTCGGAGCGCGCGGGATCGGTCGGTCGCCGTACGAGCAGGCGCGTGCAGAACTCCTCGCTTCCTGTGGCAACCACCGACCAGTGGCCGTCTCCGCCGAGCGAACTGTCCCGCGCGGGTCCGTAGGTCGACGCATCACCCCGGAGGAACCACTCCTCCTCGACGTAGCCGTGTTCGGCAAGATCGAAGGTTGCCGACGCGAATGGCCGGCCCTTTGCGCCGTCGGAAACCTCATTCGACGAGCTGAGTTGCGTCATCGCGATCAGTAGCTCCTCGGGAGGCCCATGATGGTCTGCGCGATGTAGTTGAGCGTCATCTCCTGAGTGACCGGTGCGATGCGTTGCAGGCGCGCCTCGCGCCAGTAGCGCTCCACGTGGTACTCGTTCGCGTAGCCCATGCCACCGAGCGTCTGCATCGCGCGGTCGGCCGCGAAGAACGACGCCTCCGCCGCGAGGTACTTCGCGCTGTTCGCCGCCTCGCCGCATTCGAGCCCGGCGTCGTAGCGACGGCCTGCGTGCAGCGCCATCATCCACGCAGCTTTCAGCTGGATGCGCGCCTGCGCGAGTGGATGGCTGATCGCCTGGTTCGCGCCGATCGGGCGGTCGAACACGATGCGTTGCTTCGCGTACGTCGTCGCGCGGTCGAGCGCGACCTCGCCGATGCCGCATGCTTCGGACGCGAGGAGCACGCGCTCGGGGTTGAGGCCGTGGAGGATGTGCCGGAACCCTTCGTTCTCGGTGCCGACGAGCCGCCAGTCCTCCACCGGCAGCCCGTCGTAGGCGACCTCGCACGACGCGACCGCGTTGCGGCCGACCTTGGGGATCGCGCGGATGTCGACGTAGTCGGGATCGAGGTCGGCGAGGAACAGGCTGAGACCGCGCAGCCCGCTGTCCGTGCCGCCGGTCCGCGCGAGCAACAGCACGACTTCGGATTCGAGTGCTTTCGACGTCCAGATCTTGCGTCCGTGGATGCGCCATCCACCCTTGCCGTCGGGCTCGGCGCGCGTCGCGATCCGGCCAGTGTCGGTTCCCGCGTCGGGCTCGGTCACGCCGAACGCGACGTGGAGCTCACCGGCGGCCGCACGCGGGAGGAACGTCGCCTTCAGCTTGTCGTTGCCGAACTTGACAACGGGATTGAGGCCGAAGATCGTGAGGTGGAGCGCCGAGCAGCCGTTCATGGCCGCGCCGCTCGCGGCCACCTCGTGCAGGATCACCGCCGCGTCGGTGATGCCGCGCCCGCCGCCGCCGTACTCCTCGGGGAGCGCGATGCCGACCCAGCCCCCCTCGGCCATCCGCGCGTAGAAGTCCCACGGAAACTCGTGCTCGTGGTCGCAGCGGGCCCAGTAGTCGTCGTCGAAACCCGAGCAGAGGTCGCGGATCGCCTCTGCCATCAGCCGCTGGTCCTCATCGAGCAGCTCGTCGTCCCAATCGCTCATGAGCCAGGAGCGTACGAGATCGCTCTGCGCGAGACTCGTCTGGAGAGCGAGTGACGTTGGGGGGATTCGATGGCAGTACGTCGGTGGTTGCTGGGGGTGTCTGTCGCGGCGCTTGCGACGTCGGTGGTGTTCACAGCCGGCGGGAGCGCGGTTGCAGCGAAGGCTGCCGGAGGATCCGGGGTCGGCACGAAGGAGGCGCTGGCGCAACCGGACTGTGACCCGAATACCGGGCGTCTCCAGTTCCAGTTCTACGGCGCAGCACCCTGTGTTCGTGCGTGGAAGGACGGCGCGGACAATGGTGGTGCTACCGCGCAGGGCGTGAGCGCCGACTCCATCAAGGTCGTCGTGCTGGTCCCACCGGAGGACAAAGACAAGTCGTCCGTCAATGGCGGTATCAAGAATCAGGCGACGGGCGCGAACGGGCTGTCGAAGGACGCAGTGCTCGACGAGAACGCGGTGCTCGCGCACTCGTACCACACGTGGGGCCGCACGGTGGAGTACGAGTTCGTCGAGGCGACCGGCACCGACGAGACCGCGCAACGCGCCGACGCGGTGGCCGTGGTCGCGAAGCAGCCGTTCGCGGTGATGGACACCGCGGTGTTCGCGAGCGGCGGCGGCGGTTTGGTCTTCCAGCAAGCGGTCGCCCGGGCGGGAGTACCGGGAAACCCGCCGCCGGTCACGCCGACCGAGATGCTGAAGCCGTACGAGGTGAACATGGCCGAGTGGGTCGGCAAGGAGCTCATCGGCGGCAAGGCGCAGTTCGGCGGGGACGCGGTCAAGACCAAGAAGCGTGTGTTCGGGGTGATCTACCCCTCCGGCTCGACCGGCATGGACATCAGTGTCTTCACCAAGGAGTTCGCCAAGTACGGCGGGAAGATCGCGCCCAACGCGATGGTGTCGTACACCACGCCCACCGACGTCACCGCGCAAGCGTCGGCGTTCCAGGAGCAAGGCAGGACCCTGATCGCAAAGCTGAAGCAGGCGGGTGTCACCAGCATCGTGGACCTTGCCTCGGCGGGGATCACCGCCAGCGCGACCGGCACCTTCACGAAGGAAGCCACCTCCCAAGACTGGTTCCCCGAGTGGCTCGTGTCGGGCGTTCCCTACGAAGACCTCGACTTCTTCGCGCGGACGTTCGACCAGACGCAGTGGGCGCACGCGTTCGGTGAGGTGTGGTTCACGCCCTTCGTGGCGGGCGGGGCCAGCGACGCACTGACCAGCGAGTTCCAGTGGTACTGGGGCAAGACGCAGGGGACGCACTCGCCGGGCGTGTTCTCGCTCGTGTACCGGCTCTACAACGGAGTCCAGCTGGCGGGGCCCAACCTCACGGCGAAGACCTTCCGCGCTGCGCTCGTCGACTTCCCGGCGAGCGGTGGGGCATTCCAGAACATGATCACGAACCTCGAAACCGGCATTCCTCCGGCGCCAATCCCGGTACGCGGCACCGCGCTCGGTTGGTGGAACCCGAAGGCGATGGGCGGGTCGAACCAGATCGGGCTCTTGGGGACCGGTAAGTACGAGTACCTCAACGGGGGCAAGCGGTATCTGACCGGCCAGTACCCGAAGAAGCTGCAGCCGTTCTTCCAGGAGGAGGGGTCGATCCTGCAGTTCGACGCCATCCCCGAGCAGGACCGCGTCGGTCCGTACACCTGCGACGGCTGCCCGACCACGGGTGGCAATCAGACGCCGGCCGCGGCGAGTTAGGGCCCGAAGGAGCGTGGCGTGGGCGATCGGCGCAGGTTGCGAGAGATCGTCGCGACGACCCTGCTCGTGCTCGGGGGTATCGGGCTCGTCGTCGCGAGCACGGGCTGGTGGCTCGAGCGGAGCTTCCTCGACACGTCGAGGTTCACCGGAACCGCGAACAAGCTGCTCGACCAGGACGAGGTGCAAGCGGAACTGGCGAGCGTGCTCGTGCGGCAGCTCTCGGATCAGGCCGGCACCGATCTCCAGATCGCGCAGCCGTTCCTCGCGAGCATCGTCGGCCAGGTGGTGGAGAGCGACGCGTTCCGCGCGGTGTTCGACGAGGCGCTCTCGAACGCGCACCGTGTGCTCGTGGACCGTGGGACCGAGACCATCATCCTGAACCTCACGGCGGCGTACGACCAGATCAAGGGTCCGCTCGCGCAGGTCGCGCCCAACCTCGCCGACGAGCTTCCGAGCCGCAAGCAACTCGAAGTCGTGCTGCTCCACCGGTCGGAGCTCACGACGGTATGGGACACGATCGACGAGGTGAAGCACGCCGTGCTGCTCGTGACCGTCGCGTCCGTGTTGCTCCTCGCGGCCGGCGTTGCCATCGCGGTCGAACGGTGGCGCGCGCTCGCGCGGGGCGCGTGGATCGTCGCGGCGTCGGGCGCGGTGCTGGTCCTGGCGCTGCTCGTCGCACGGGCCGTGATCCGCTCACGAATCTCCGACGGGCGGCTCGCCGACGCGGTGGTGGCGTCCTACCGGGTGATCACCACACCGCTGGTGGTGCAGTCGGTGATCGTGGTCGTGCTCGCCGTCGTCGTCGGGTTCGCCGCGCGCTTTACCGCGAGTGCAGGCCTCCCCGCATGGCGCCCTGCCGCTCAAGGTGCGTGGGAGCGCGTCGTGGGTGCAGTGCCCACCGAGGGATCGCCGTCCGCCGTCGCCCGCCTGCGACTCCCGGCTCCGCGCGTGGAGTCGCGA